>JBKKBA010000528.1:0-4195 GCA_046714275.1 Actinomycetota bacterium | reverse complement strand
GCGCGTGGAAGGCCTGGTCGGCGGAGTCTTCACGAAGCTCGGGCTTCTTGACGCACCCGAGAGCAACCGGCGGGTTCTTGCCGCCGTGACCTGGCTTCGTGCCGGAAAGTGACGTTTCAAGGGTTTCCCCTTCGAATATGAGGGGGTATCCCCCTTGTCCTGGTTCCGGCCGGGGCCGGACAATCAGGGCATGAACACGACAGGAATCCAGGGAAGCCCGACGGCCCGCCGTTTGCCGTCATGGCTGGGCACGGGCGTCGCCGGCGGTTTGAGCGTCGCAATCGTCATGGCCTTCCTAGCAGCGGCAATCACTCTTCCATCAAATGCTCTGCTTGGGAAACGACCGGACGCGAACGTGCTGGCCTATGCCAACAGCGGGCCGGGGGCCTTCAACCCGCTGGACGACGGTTTCGTCCGCGGTCGCCTGGGAGGCCTGTTCCCGACCGCCGCCGACGCGCGCCGGCCTCTGGCAAGCACGCGCCTTCCCCGGACCGCTCCGACAGGCAAACGCACCGCGCTGCCACCGGTCGTCAAACAGGCACCACTCAGCAACGACGACTTCTCAAGCGCTTACCCGATCGAAGCGGTTCCTTTCCGTGGTGAGACGAAGACCTCAGGCGCATCAAGAGAGTCGAGTGAGCCAAGTTCGTGCCTGCCTGCTGGTGGCACGGTTTGGTACCGCTACACGGCGCCGTCGGCTATGACCGTGTTTGCAAACACGTTTGGAAGCGGCTACGCGTTGACGCTCGGCGCGTTCGAGGGCGACAACATTTCCAATCTGCGTCAGGTCGCGTGCACGACAAGCACATCTGGCAACGCGTCGGCAACGTTCGCCGTCGCCGCCGGGCGCACGTACTTTTTCCAGCTCACCGGCCCGGTGGCCGGAGGGCATCTGCTCTTCACCCTCGTCGATCAGGGCGTGACCTATCAGGCGTCTGCCACGAAGGCGGCCGGCAAGAACAACTCGTTCTGGAGCATCTTGTCGGCGGACGGGCGGTACCTAACGTTCATCTCCGTCGAGCCCGAGTACGCGCCGCGTCCCGCGCTCTGCCGCCCACCGGAGGCCGTTTGTAGGTCGCTGATGTGGCGTGACCTGGTCACTGGGCGGATGAAGCGACTCGTTTCTGTACGCAAGAGCACCGACCGGAACGATCCTTCGTACTACAATACGGTCAACCTCTCGTCCGTCTCAGCGGACGGCAGCATCGTCGCATTCGACGGCAGGACAGGCGTGACGCCGGACAAGCGCAGCCGCACTCGCGATGTGTTCACCGTGGACACGCGCACGGGTGTAATCCGCCGCATCTCGAGCTCGTGGCGGGGTGGCGATGCGCACGTTTCCCCCAACCCCTTGCAGCCAGTCAACTCGGCTTCACCGGTTGGGTTCTACGGAGGTGTGTTCGGGGCGGCCGCCCCGTCGATCTCGGCCGACGGTCGGTTCGTCGCCTTCATGTCCGACTACGACGATCTGTATCCGGGACAGGCTCCGTCAACCTACAATCAGATTTTCGTTAAGGACCTGCGCACCGGATCGGTCCGCACGGTGTCGGTCAATCAATCGGGAGCACCTGCAAACGGGGACTCCTACGGCTCATACGGGCATTATGTGTCGGCCGACGGGCGCTTCGTTGCGTTCGACTCCAACGCCGACGACCTGCCGGGATTGATCCCTTCGCTCGGCTGCACGCCTCAGTTGCGCTCACGCGGCAACTGCGCCAGACAGGTGTATCTAGCCGACGCGAAGCGCGGCACCGTCACGCACGTGTCTCGATCTACGATCGGAGTCAGCAGCGGAACCAGTGAACTCGCCTCGATTTCTGCGGACGGAAATCACGTCGTCTACGCGTCATCCGACGACCGCCTCGTCGCGGATGACACCAACCAAGCCACCGATGTGTTCATATGGAATCGCTCGACGGGCAAGACCTCGCTTGTTTCGGTGGATTCGGATGGTATTCATGGAGCGGGAGATCCGGCGCCGACTTTGAAAAACGCCGCCGGCGCTGTGCTCACGGCATGCAGCCTTGCCTGCGGCTACGTGGAGCCGGTCTTCCAAGTGACGTACGACGTCGGCACGCTTACCGGTTTGCGTCCAGTCCCCACAGTGTTCGGTGAGCTCTACGCGGCGTATAACGGAGGCGATCCGATGCCCACGACCTCGGCCGACGGTCGCTACGTGGCTTTCAGCACGGAGGCTGCACTTGCGGCGGACGACACGAACGGCGAGCGCGACGTCTACGTGCACGACGCGGTCAGCGGTGCGACCGTTCGCGTTTCCATAGGGCCAGGCGGAGAGCAAGGAAACAGCGACAGCTTCTTTCCGTTCATCAGTGATGACGGAACCACGATCGGATTCACGAGCGCCGCAAGCAACCTCGTGTCGCACGACACCAACGGGTCGCTGTGGTCGGTTTTCGTGGCGCCGTTGAACTGGACGGAGTGAGATGACGGGGATGAAAGGGCTCAGGCGCTTTCGCGATCTTCCGCTTGCGCTGAAGCTTCTGCTTCCGTACCTGGTTCTGGGGTTGATCGTCGGGACCGTCGGCACCTCGTTGATCGTGCGGCAACTGTCCGGGCAGGCTCTGTCGAACCTCAACCAGGAGCTGCGGCAGCGTACGCTCGATCAGCGAGCAGCGTTACACGACCGGGAGTTGTATCTGCTTGAGGCCGGCAACTTCGCAGCGAACATCGCCGGACTTTCGGCTGCGACCAAGCGCGGGGACACCACCACGGTGCAACGACTGGCCGCTTCGGTCGCGGCGTTGAAAGCCGATCTGGGCTTGATCGCGGTTGTCGATCAATCGGGGCGCTCGCTCTATTCGCTTTCGCGCGCACCCGGGAAACGGGTGTTTCAGGCCGCTCGGGCGCTTGCCTGGACGCAAGAGCCGGTATTCCAAAGCGCGCTGCGCTCGGCAACGGGAAAGAGCTCGGCCGGCTTCATCAAGACGCCGGGCGCCTCGCTCATCGCGATCGCGACGCCGATCTGTTCGTCGCAGCAAGCGTGCGTGCCCGCGGGCGTCACGGTGGTTGCCCTCGACGCGCGCGAGGTCGTGGAGGCGCTTACCGAATCAACGCCCGGCGGACGAACGTTCGGCGTGTCGCTGCTGGACGCGACGGGACGCGAGATCGCGCGAACCGGCCGGTACCTGCCCGTCGGCACCCCGCCGGCCGACGTCGAATCAGGAAATCTTCGGCGGCTCGTTTCCGGAAAAGGATCGAACGAACTTGCGACCCTCTACGCCGGATTCTCATTGGGAGGCTTGCCTGCAGGAACGCTTGCGGTAACGCAGCCCGCCGCTCCATTCCTGTCGGGCGTTCGTAACACGTCCCGCCAGCTCCTTGGAATCCTGCTGCTCGCGATGATTGGAATCGCTGTGATCGGCATCATCCTGGCGCGTTTGATCATGGGCCAGCTCCGACCTCTGCTGGCAACCAGCAGACGGCTTGGAGCCGGCGAGCTGGAAGCCCGTGTCGATGTGCGCGCTCGGGACGAACTGGGCGAGCTGGCCGCCGGCATCAACGAGATGGCCGCGCAACTTGAGTCGAGCTATTCGACGCTGGAGTCAAGGGTCGAGGAGCGCACCGAAGAAGTGCATCGCCTCTTGAAAGACCGCAACGAGTTCTTCGCTGGGTTGAGCCACGAACTTCGCACGCCGATCGCCGTCATCGCGGCGCAGGCGGATCTGATCCTGACGTCCCGTACCCAGCGGAAGCGCGTGGATCCTTACCAAGCCGCGGCGAACGTGAAGGAGTCGGCAGTGCAATTGCTGTCGGTCGTCAACCAGATCCTTGAGCTTGCGCGCGCAGAGGCCGGCCAACTGGCGTTGAAGATGACTGAGGTCGGCGTCACAGAGTTGCTGGAGGGGATGAAGCCCGCGTTCGACCGCCTGGCGGGAGCGGCAGGGATTAAGACTTCGATGGAATCGACAAAGGGCCTGACGGTTGTGGCCGACCAGTTGCGCTTGCGGCACGTGCTCCTGAACCTCCTCGAGAACGCCGTGAAGTACACGCCCACAGGTGGTCGCGTCGTCGTTCGTGCAAGGGCGTCCGACGGCGGAGTCCAGATCTTGGTGACCGACACCGGCCTGGGCATCCCAGAGAGCGCCCAGGACCGAGTGTTCGAGCCCTTCTACCAAGTCGAAGGCAACGATGCGCAGCACGGCGAGGCCTCCAGCGGTCTGGGGCTCGCGCTGGC
>JBKKBA010000527.1:0-7933 GCA_046714275.1 Actinomycetota bacterium | reverse complement strand
CCCATCGGCTCGATTCCGATCGGGTCCATTCCCATCGGCTCGATTCCGATCGGGTCCATTCCCATCGGCTCGATTCCCATCGGCTCGATTCCGCTGCTGGGCCCGATCGGATCGATCCCGATCGGCTCGATTCCCAATTCCAACGCGGTCGTGGACTGCAGCCGGGTCAATTGCTCGACCCAGACGCTGGGTGACGCCGCGGCGCTGGTTCCCAGCGCGATCCGCCCCGCAGCCACGCTCAACGATCTTGGCGACACGCTCGACGATATTTCTTTGGGCCAGTTGGTCATCGCCTTGCTGATCCGCTCCGACTACCCGTGGGAGAAGCTGCCGATCGACGGACTGCAGGATGTGGCGGGCGGGCCATCGACGACGTACCACGCCGATTTCGACTTTACCTGTCCTGCCGGCACGCCCACGTTCTCGATCGAGGTGACGCCGCCGGCCGGCTTCCGCTACGTCGCCAACTCAGCGGCGTTCACGTTCGGCGCGTCCCCGCCGCTGGCCGGCGCGAACCCGGTACCAGTTGCCGGCGGCAAGATGGCGTGGACGTCGCTGCCCACAAATCCCTGCAGTGGCTTGACCGGCAAGACCCAGCACCTGCGTCTGGACTACAAGATGCGTCCCGGCTTCGACACCGGCGACTACTCGTCGAAGGTGGATGTCGCCGTCGGTGCGGCCACGGCAACGGCGACCGGAGCGACCGTGCACGTTGTGCAGAACTTCGAGCCGAACACCGACCCCGCGACGGCGCCGGTCCTGGCGCCCGACACGCTGGCCTTCGGTCACATCCAGTCTGCCGGCGACGTGGACCTGTTCCGTGTAGCCATCCCCGCGAAGCGAGGGACGCGCGTCAAGATCTTCCTGTCCAAGATCCAGGAAGGACAAGACTTCGATCTGACCGTGTTCAAGCCGGCCGTCGATTCGCTGCAGTCCAGCCCCATCGGATCGATCCCGATTGGATCGATCCCTCTGGAGGATCGCGGTACCGACCTGAACGCCAACGGTGAAAGCGTTCCTCCCGAGACGTTGCAGGACATCCCGATCGGCTCGATCCCGATCGGCTCGATCCCGATCGGCTCGATATCCCATAACCGCGACAGCGCCGACGAAGCCGCACAGATTGTGACGGCCGGAGAGACCGGTTATCTGACGGTCGCCGTTACCGGCTACAACGGTTCGCACGACAACAGCGCCTATGTGCTTCGCGTGCAGATCGTCGGTGGCGCGACGTTGCCGCCGTGTCCCGCGCGCACGTTCGCCTTCGACGCCGACCCGTATGCGGGCGCCGATGAGGCCGCTGCCGCCGGTGCCCTTCCGCCGGTGCTCCCGGCGGACCGCAAAGCGCTGTTCCTCTACCCGCAAGCGCGCTTCGCGGATATGTACGGACTGGCGAAGTCCCAGGAGCTGCTGACTTCGCTGCAAACCGTCGCCGCAAGGAACGACGTTGCCGGCGCCGTGCTGGCCGTGGACGCCGACCCGGCGGTGCGGACTGCCTTCGCCGCATGGGACGCGAACCCCTGCGATCCCGGACGCGCGAACGCCATCGTCAACTCGATCAACGATGTCGTCGCCCGCTACCGCCCGACGCTGACCGATCTTCGCTCGATCACCTTGGTCGGAACCGACGAGGCGATCCCGATGGCTCGCGTTGCCGACGGCACGAGCCTGTCCAACCAAGCCGACTACGCCGGCAGCCTTGCCTTCACAACGGAAGGGCTGACGAAGGGCAACGCGCTGTATGCGGCCGCCGTGCTGGGTCAGATCCTCACCGACGACGCCTACGTCACGTTCACGACCGTTCCCTGGCTGGATCGCGAGCTGTACTTGCCGTCGATCGCGGCCGGCCGGCTGGTCGAGACGCCCGACGAGATTCGCGGCCAGCTTGCCCAGTTCGTCGCCGCGGAGGGCCAATTGGATCCGCAGACGGCGCTGACGACCGGGTACGACTTCCTGCGGGACGGCGCAACCGATGTCGATACCGCGCTCACGGCCCAGGTCGGGCAGGGCAACGCGTCGCGTTTGATCGACGACAACTGGACCAAGCCCGACCTGCTGGCCAAGTTCAACAAGGACGTCAACTCCGTGAATGCGCACTACGACCACTTCCGCCTTCAGACCGCCAAGCCATTCAACGGCGACGATCTGGTCACGACCGGCGAGCAGAACTTCGCCGTGGATCCGGTCCTCGGCGGGTCCTTCGCGGAGCGCCTGCTGTTCACCATGGGCTGCCAGGCTGGGCTGAACGTGTCCGACACGCTGATCCCGGCGGGAGCGTCGCCGGCGTTGAAGGCTCTGTTCCGCGACTGGTCGCAGATGTGGTCGCAGCAAAAGTCGGCCGTCTACGTCGCCAACACCAGCTTCGGGTACGGCGACATGGCGACGGCCGCGCTCTCGGAAAAGCTGATGGCGTTCTTTGCCGAAGGCTTGGGCGACGGATCGACGACGATCGGCGAGAAGCTGGTGCTGGCCAAGCACCGCTACTTCCGCCAGGCCGGGATCTACGGGGTCTACGACGAAAAGGTACTGATCGAATCCACGTTCTACGGCCTGCCGTTCTACCGCCTGGGCCCTGCCGAAGCGCCGCCGACGCCCCCCACGCCACCGGCCCTGAGTGTGGACCCGGTGACGGGACTGCAGGTTGCGGCGGTGTCGATCAACACCGGGCTGTCGGCCACCGCGGGACGTGTGGACACATCGCGCGGCTCGTTCTGGCGCGGACCGGACGGCACGCACTCGATGTTCTACCGTCCGATTCAGCCGCTGGTTGAGCGTGAAGTGACGGTGCCGGGCGCGACCGCGCGCGGCGTCATCATCACCTCTTTGGCCAGCACCGACGTGGCGAACGTGAACCCGGCCCTGTCGCTGCCGACCATCGACCTGGCCTCCAACGAGCCCGAGCCCGGTTACGACGATGTGCTGTATCCGGCGAACATGGTGTCCCTGTCGCGGTCCATGGCCTTCGGGCAGGAACGGACCAGCCTGGTGCTCATCGCCGGCCAGTATCGTACCGACCAGCCGGCCGATGGCGCCGGCACGATGCGCGTCTTTACCGATTTCGGCGCACTGGTTGCGTTCTCAACCGCAGCCGACACGACGGGGCCGGTCATCCATCAAGTCGGCGTGTTTGCCGTCAACGCAACCACGGCCAGGGTCGTGGTGCGTGCCGCCGACGGTGCCGTTGCCGCCAAGCGCGTGGCGTTGATGGCGCGTCACTCCAATGGCACCTGGACCTTCCACGAAGCCGTTCCGGTTCCGGGATCCACCGATCACTGGACGGCGGACGTTCCCTCAGGCGGAAGCGCCGACCGCGTGGACGTTCTGGCGCAGGCGCAGGATGCCGCAGGCAACGTCGCGTACCACGCTCGCAAGGGCGTGCTGAACCCGGCGGTGACGGACGCACGGCCACCGCAGATCGACATCACGACGCCGGCTCCCGGCGCCGTCTACACGGTTGGCCAGGACGTGAAGGCCGCCTACACGTGCTCGGACCCATCGGGCGTCGCATCGTGCGTCGGGACCGTGCCCGACGGAGCGGCCATCGACACCTTGACGGTCGGTCCGAAGACGTTCACGGTGACGGCAACCGACTTCGCCGGTAACTCGACACCCAAGGTGGTCAACTACTTCGTCGGGTACACGTTCCTTGGGTTCAAGAGCCCGGTCAAGAACTACCCGGCGCTCAACCGGGGCAACGGCATGCGCGCCGGCCAGACCATCCCGTTGAAGTGGCAATTGAAGGACGGGACCGGCGCCTACATCCGCGATGTGACGACGGTAACCGCGATCCGGTCGCAGGCCATCGACTGCGACCACCGGCCGCCCGGCATCGTCGAGGACACCAGCACGCCGGGGACTGCACTGGTCACCTACGACCTTCAGAAGGAGCAGTTCCAGTATCAATGGCGCACCGAGTCCGGCTGGGCCGGGACGTGCCGCCGGCTGTTCCTGACCCTGAACGACGGAACCAAGCGCTTCGTGGACGTGTCCTTCAAGTAGCACGAAGCGAAACTTCCCGGGTCACCGTAGGGCGGTGGCTCGGGAAGGGCTTGGCCCGTTTGCCTGCGAGCCGCACCCCCGACGCTCGGCCGCTACGAGGTTCGGGCGTTCGGCGGGGACGCGGCCGGCAACGTCGAATCGCCCGGCCCGAAGAGAACGATCTTCGTCGTGTAGCATTTGCTCGGCCGCCGGGCTCGATGCGCCCGGAAGGGAGTCTCGGAATGAGGGCCGAGGCCCCAGGTTGGGGTTGTCTTGTCCCTTATGTCCGTTGCCTTTGCCTCGGACTTGTGTGAACGAAACGCTCGCGGGAAAGGGATCCGGCGGTCGAGTGACGAAATCTAGGGGCCGGGGTCGCGCGACCGACCGCTGCGGCTTTACGATGGAGCGGCCGGCCGGCCGACCCGTCCAGGTGAGAGGAGGACGAACGACGTGCCGAAGTTGAAGATCGCCGAGCGTCTCAAGGGTGGCGCCGGCAAGAGTGGTGGCTCGAAGAAAAGGAAGAAGTTCAAGCTTCCGCATATCAAGTTCAAGCTGTTCATCGGGCCGATGCTGCTGTCGATGGCGCTGATTTTGATCGCGGTGTGGTTCAACTTCATCGACGACCTAAAGCCCATCCAGCTCACAAAGGATAAAGAGGTTTCCGTTTCGCGCGTCTTCGACCTGGCGGAGCGGGGCGAGATCAAGGCCGTCCAGTTGAACGAGGAGGACGCCACCGTCCTGGTGTCGCTGAACGCCAAGCAGGGCTACTCGTTCTGGGCTCGGTACCCGAAGTCCGACGCCGCTACCTCACAGCTCATCGAGATCGTTCGCACCGGTGGCGGCGACGCCATCGTCAACCCGCAGTCGGACAAAACGTCGAAGCGCTTCCTGGTTCAATTCCTGCTGCCGCTACTGATCCTGGCGGCGCTGTTCTCGTTCTTCTTCATGCTGATCACCGGCCAGAGTGGCGGGGCCAGCGAGTTCTTCGCGTTCTCTAAGTCGCTCGCTAAGCGGACCAACAGAAAAAAGGGCAAGGGCGAAGTCACGTTCGACGACGTCGCCGGCAACGAAGAGGGCCTGCTAGAGCTGAAGGAAGCCGTCGACTACCTGATGGACGCGACGAAGTTCCAACTGCTGGGTGCGAAGGCTCCGAAGGGAATCCTGCTGGCCGGTCCTCCGGGAACCGGCAAGACGCTGCTTGCCAAGGCGACCGCCGGCGAAGCGAACGTGCCGTTCTTCTCGATGGCCGGCTCGGAGTTCGTCGAGGCGCTGGTCGGCATCGGCGCCGCTCGCGTGCGTGACCTGTTCCGTAAGGCTCGCGCCAGCGCGCCGTGCCTGATCTTCATCGATGAGCTGGACGCCTGCGGACGTCAGCGTGGTGCCGGAGTGGGCCAGGGCAACGACGAGCGCGAGCAGACGCTGAACCAGATGCTGGCCGAGATGGACGGGTTCGACGTGTCCGACGGCGTCGTCGTCATGGGCGCGACCAACCGTCCCGACATTCTGGACCCGGCGCTTCTGCGTCCCGGCCGTTTTGACCGTCAGATCATCATCGACGTCCCGGACGTGGAGGGCCGTCACGACATCCTTCAGGTGCACGCTCGCGGCCGTCCGATGGCGCCCGAAGCGGATCTGTTGATCATCGCCAAGCAGACGCCGGGGTTCACCGGTGCCGAGTTGGCAAACATCATGAACGAGGCCGCACTGCTTGCCGTTCGCGCCGATCACGCCGGCATCGACAACGACGACCTGGACGAGGCCGTCGAGCGGACGCTGTCCGGTCCCGCCCGCAAGGGGCACTTGCTGACCGCGCAAGAGAAACTGCTGGTTGCCTACCACGAGGCCGGTCACGCGATCGTCGCGCGTGCCGTCGGACAGCAGGTCGGCATCATGAAGTTGTCGATCGTCGCCCGCGGCCGGCAGCTTGGTCACGCGACGGTCTATCAGCAAGCCGACAAGCTGGTCGTGCTGAAGAGCGAGTGCGAATCCGAGCTGACCGCGCTGCTGGGCGGTCTTGCCGCAGAGAACATGATCTTCGGCGAGATCTCCACCGGCAACACCGGTGACCTGGAGAAGGCGACCGAGCTGGCGCGAAAGATGGTCGCCACGTGGGGTATGACCCACGAGGTCGGCCGCGTCACGATCCAGAAGGCCGGCGCGCAATATCTGGGTCGCGACGCCGCCTCGCTGATGGCTGTGTCGCAGACCGTCTTGGAGTCGGTGGACCGCGAGATCCAGAACTTCATCGAAGAGGCAGAGCATCGTGCCGAGAAGATTCTGCGAGCGCACAAGAAGGTCATGGACGATCTGGTCGAGTTGCTCCTGGAAAAGGAAACCCTCAACCACGAACAGGCCGAGCCGTTCCTTGCTCCGGTCAAGGGGTTCCAAGTCGGGGAAGGCAAGCTCAGTTCGATGCGGGCGTCGTCCACGGCCCTGCAGCGGACGCGCGGGCGCAAGCGCTAATGCCGGTCGATCATTCTGCGGAGCTCGAGGCCCTGAAAAACGCCGTTGACGGCGTCAGGGCCTATCTTTGACGTCGAAGCCAAGCGCGCTCACGCCGCCACCCTTCGCGACCTCACCTCCGCTCCGGATCTGTGGGAGGACCAGGATCGCGCCCGCAAGCTGATGGGCGAGCTTGCTCGCCTGGACGACGACCTGGGCCTCTACGACGGCTTCGTGGCTCGTCTGGACGACCTGAGCGTCTTGGACGAGCTTGCCGTTGCCGAAGGCGATGAAGCGTCTTCGAAAGAGGTTCAGTCCGGGATCGCGGCGCTTCAGAAAGAGCTTGGGGCTCTTGAGGAGCGCACACTTCTGGGCGGCGAGTATGCCGACACCGATGCCATCGTGACCGTGCATCCGGGCGCCGGCGGGACCGAAAGCCAGGACTGGGCCGAAATGCTGCTGCGCATGTACCTGCGATGGGCCGAGAACCGCGGCATGGGGGTCGAGATCTTGGAGTGGCAGGTGGGGGAGGAAGCCGGCATTAAAAGCGCCACGTTCACGGTGAAGGGACGGTTTGCCTTCGGCCTGGTGTCCACCGAGCGTGGCGTGCACCGGCTGGTTCGTATCTCGCCCTACGACGCCAACAAGCGGCGCCACACCTCGTTCGCGTCGGTGGACATCGTGCCGATGCTGGAAGAGGACGTGAACGTCGAGATCAACTCCGATGACTTGCGGGTGGACGTCTTCCGGTCCAGCGGAGCCGGCGGGCAGCACGTCAACACCACCGATTCGGCGGTCAGGATCACGCATCTGCCGACCGGGATGGTTGTTTCATGCCAGAGCGAGCGCAGCCAGACGCAAAACAAGGCCAGCGCGATGCGCGTGCTGCAGGCGCGTCTGGCAGAGTTGATGCGCCAGGAGCACGTCGCCAAGCTGGAGGAGCTGCGCGGCGAGCACCGCGCCGTCGCGTTCGGCTCACAGATTCGTTCCTACGTTCTGCACCCGTACCAAATGGTCAAGGATCACCGCACCGGTCACGAGTCGTCCAACACCTCTGCCGTGCTGGACGGCGACATCGACGCGTTCATCCGGACCACGCTGGAGTGGCAGCGCGCCGGCGGCACCGCTTCGAACTAGTTTCGGCAGCCCATTTCGCGGGCCGGCGGTCACAGCGACTAGAATTCGGGTCGCCGTCCCCACGCCCAACGAATCCCAAGGAGCTTCGCGTGCCTCAGCAAACGCGCGACGCCGGCGGGCTCGCCCAGATCGCGCGAGACCTGCGCGTCGACATCATCCGCATGCTCGTCGAGGCCGGATCCGGCCATCCCGGCGGGTCGCTTTCCGAGATCGACCTTTTGACTTGCCTGTTCTTCGGCGAGGTGCTGCGCTACCGGGCCGACGATCCCTCATGGGATCAACGTGATCGGTTCGTGCTGTCGAAGGGGCACTGCACGCCGGGCTTGAATTCGGCCATGGCGCGCGCCGGCTACTTTCCCACCGAAGAGCTGATGAC
>JBKKBA010000526.1:0-3388 GCA_046714275.1 Actinomycetota bacterium | reverse complement strand
CCCGTAATCCTCCTCGCGCAACTCGGGCTGCTCTTTGTCGCACGGCTCGAAGCGGTACGGACAGCGAGGATGAAAGGCGCAGCCCTTCGGCACGAAGATCAGCGACGGGGGGCTCCCCTTGATCGGCCGAAGGCGATCAACCTTCTTTTCGATGTGGCTGATCGATTGCAGGAGTCCCCACGTGTAAGGGTGCTGGGGTTCGTAGTAGACCTGGTCGCGGTTTCCTTGCTCAATGAGCTTGCCGGCGTACATGACCTGCACCCGGTCGGTGTGCTCGGCCACGACGCCCAGGTCGTGGGTGATCATCACGATCGCCGTCTGGAACTCGTCGCGGATGCGATCCATCAGGTCCAGGATCTGCGCCTGCACGGTGACGTCCAGCGCCGTCGTCGGCTCATCGGCGATCAGCAGGTCGGGATTCATCACCAGCGCCATCGCGATCATCGAGCGCTGGCGCATACCGCCCGAGAACTCGTGCGGGTATTGGCGTGCTCGCTCTTCGGGTTGCGGCAAACCTACCCGCCGCAGAACGTCCACGGCCCGCTCCATCGCCTCCTTCTTGCCGATGTCGCTGTGGGCTCGGATCGCCTGCACGATCTGGTTCCCTACTCGGTGCAGCGGATGCAGCGATGACAGCGGGGCCTGGATGACCATCGCCATCTTGTTCCCACGGATCCTGCGCATCTGATCCGGCTCCAGCTTCAACAGATCGACGCCTTGGAAGAGAACTTCGCCGGAGATGTGCGCCGAACGGCCTCGAATCAGGCCCATCACGGTCATGAACGTCACGCTCTTGCCCGAACCCGACTCGCCGACGACGCCTAGGCGCTCGCTGGGGTCCAGCGTGAAGGACACACCATCGACGGCCTTCACCACGCCGTCCGGCGTGTCGAAATGCACGGACAGGTTGCGGACATCCAGAATCGGTTCGGCCATCGGACTCCGTCGCTAGGCGTATCGGACCCTGGGATCCAGGTAGGCGTAGAGGATATCGACCACAAGGCTCATCAGGGTAACGCCCAAGCCGGCGAAGACGACGACGGCCATCACGACGGGCAGGTCGCCTCGGAACACCGCCTGGATCAGTTCCCTGCCCAGTCCGGGGATGTTAAAGACGCGTTCGGTGACGACCGCGCCGCCCAGCAGGCCGCCGAAGTCCAACCCAAACAGAGTAACGATCGGGGTGAGGCTGGCCCGAAGCCCATGCTGGACGATGACCTGCCGTTCCGGCAAGCCCTTGGCCCGCGCAGTGCGAATGTAGTCCTCGCCCATGACGTCCAGCATGTTGCCCCGGATGAGCCGGGCATAGACGCCGGCGAACAGCACCGCCAGCACAAACCACGGCATCAGCAAGTGCGTGAACCATTGGAAGGGATTGTCGCCGAACGGAATGTAATCGGTGCCGGGAGCCCAATGAAGCTTGTAGGTAAAAATGAACAAGCTCATTTGGCCCAGCCAGAAAACTGGAGCTGAGATGAAGAACAACGCGCCTCCCATCGCGACTCGATCGGCGACGGTGCGAGGTTTCAACGCCGACAAGATGCCGATCGGCACCCCAACCAGCAACCAGACGACGGCGGCTCCGGCGGCCAGCTGGAAGGTCACCAGGGCACGCGCGAAGATCACATCCTTGACGGGCGAGCGGCTGGCAAACGAGAACCCGAATCCCGGCCAGCCCCACTCGTCTCCGGCGACCAGGTGCTTCAGAAACAGCACGTACTGCATCGGAACCGAGCGGTCAAGGCCGAAGATGCGCTTGACCTCCCGGATCGTGTCGGGAGTCGCGTTGCGTCCGGCCAGGGCGACGGCGGGATCCTCCGGCGGCAGGACGAAGAAGATCAGGAAGGCAAACAAGGTGACCAGCACCAGGACGAGCATGATCCACAGAAGTCTGCGGATGATGTACCGGCCCACCGGTCCCCCTTGGATCGTGGTTGTCGAGTGTGGCGAGGTAGCCGCCCCGAGGATCCGGGGCGGCTACCACCGCTGTGCAGCCTTGCTACTTTTGCAGCGTCTTATCGATGGCGATGTGCACGAGCGAGACCTCGCCCGCGAACTGGTCGTACTCGTAGGTCGTCACCGCATCGCTGATGACCGAGTAGTTGTTGGCCCATAGATACGGAACCCACGGCACCATCTCGTTCGTGATCTTCTTGTCCAGGTCGGCCCAGCACTGAGGCCTTCCATCAACCTTCGCCGCGCAGGCCTGAATGTCGGCATCGGCCGAGGGAACTCCACCGGACGGGTACTTGATGCCGATCGTGCCGGCCAGCGCCGCGGTCAAGCCCAGGAAGGCGAAGTTCTGGGTCGCGTCCTTCGTGATCACCGACGAAGCCAGCAGCGGCTCGAAGAACGTGCCGGCGTCCGAGTAGTCCTTGCCCCAGCCGGCTCCCGAGCCCAGCGCAGGCGTCTGCGTCGGGACCTGAACAGTCGCATAGAACTTCTGGATCTCCTTCGTCGACGGCTCCAATCCGATCTTCTTCAGCGACGCGTCGATGATCGGATGCATCGTGGTGTACGGGGGCGTGGCACGGGTGTGGTGCGAGAAGCCCTTGCACGCCGCCGCATCGCAGATGCCATCCTTGTTGGTGTCGTACTTCGACTTCTTCATCTCGTCCTTGGCCTTCTCAACGTCCCCGGCGCCGTTGCCGTAGGGGTTGAACTCACCGGCCTTCAGCAGCCCGCCCAGGACGTCGGGGGGCACGATGTGCTCGGCCACGATGCCGGCCGCCTTGCCTCCGCGGGCACGGACCAGGCCTTCCTTGTCCATGACGAAGTTGACGGCCTTGCGCACGGCCAGGTCGTCGAACGGCGGAACCGCCATGTTGAAGAACAGGTACCAGGTCCGGTCACCCGGGTCCAGGTGGAAGTTGTTCTTGAAGGTCGGGTCCTCGATGCCCTTCTTGATGATGCCCGGTGGTGGTTGCGACGATTCACCGTCCACCGTTCCCTGTTCGATGCGGGCGAAGATGTCTTCGCTGTTGGTGTTCAGCTCCAAGGTCACCCCGTCGATGTTGTTCGACCGGGCCTCCTTGCTGTCGGTCTTGGGGTCGTAGTTGGTATTGCGAACCAAGCGAAGGTGCTTGGTGGGGTCAAAGCCGGAGATGCTCTTTGCCTTCATCTTCTCGCACGAGGAGATGTCCAGAGCCTCGGTTCCCTCTAGCATGTACGGGCCACTGGCGATCTGGAAGCGACCGTACTCGCCGTTCGCCGTGAAGCACTTGGTCACTTCCGCTGGCTGCGGCGCCGTCGCCGGCAACGTCAGCCGGTACCGGAAGTCACCGACCGGCTTCGTGAGATTGAAAACAATCGTGTAATCGTCGGGCGTGGTGATTCCGGTGATCGTTTGCGCCTTCTTTTCGAGGACGTCCTTAAACCCAACGATCTC
>JBKKBA010000525.1:0-4142 GCA_046714275.1 Actinomycetota bacterium | reverse complement strand
GCCTGCCGGTACGCGTCGGCGGCGGCGGCGGTGACCTCGGGGAACGTGGTGTAGTCATAGTCGGGATCGATGATCCCCGCGGCAGGCCCCGACACGAACGCCAAACCCTTCACGTACAGCGGCTTGTCGGTGTAGCGCAGCGCGTCTTCGGCGCGCACCACGATCGCCGCTGCCGACCCGTCGCTGACCCCCGAGCAGTCGAAGATGCCAAGCGGCCCGGCCACCAGCGGCGAGCACGCGATCGTCTCTTTGCCGACCTCTTTGCGGAACTGCGCGCGCGGATTCTTCGCGCCGTTCTGGTGGTTCTTCCACGCGATCCTAGTCAGGACTTCCTTCATCTCGGCTTCATCAACGCCGTACTTCTTCGCATATGCCGGAGCCAGGAAGCTGAACGAGGCCGGCGCGGTGATATCCACCGTCGTGCCGTCGGAGGGAACCGGCGCGCGCGTCAAGCCCGAATAGCCGGTGTCCTTCAGCTTCTCGACGCCGATCGCCATCGCCATGTCGTAGGCGCCCGACGCGACGGCATAGCAGGCATTGCGGAACGACTCGGATCCGGTCGCGCACATGTTCTCGACGCGCGTCACCGGCTTGTAGTCCAGCTTCAGCGGCTTGGACAGCACCAGCCCCGAAAAGCCTCCGTTCATCGTGCCCAGCCAGAAGGCGTCGATGTCGTTCATTGCGACGCCGGCCGACGCGATCGCCTCGCCGGCGGCGTCGATCAGCATGTCGTCGATCGAGCGGTCCCAATGCTCGCCGAACGTCGTGCAGCCCATCCCGACGATGGCTACGCGGTCGCGAATCCCCGACGATCCCATCACGCCTCCCTGTTGGCGGGGGTGGCGCCGCGCACCGGCCGCGCCTTCCAGAAGTAATTGTGCACGCCGCCGGCGGTCGCCAAACGGCGGAACGTCATCTGAACCCGGTTGCCGATCGCCACGTCGGCCACGTCCGAGGTGTCCACGTCGGTCATCTCGCAGCCGAAGCGGCCGCCTCCGTCGAAGTCCAGGATCGCGGCGATCATCGGCGGGCTAAGCGTGTAGGCCAGGCGATCGATCGTGAACGTCGCGATGGTCGCCTGCAGGTCGGCCAGGCGTACCGCGCTCATGCGATCGGTCGAGCCACACCGCACGCACACGCGCGCCGGCGGAAGATGCCGCGCGCCGCAGTCGTCGCACGCGCTTCCGGTAAAGCCGAACTTCCATCGCTCGGTTCGAAACGACGGCGGAGCAGCCGGCGCCACCGGATCGGGCCGGCGCGGTGGTTCGCGGTCCAGGAAGCCGCGCCAGGTAAGAAAGGTCTGGTAACCCAGGTCGTCGCGTCCCGAAGCGACCTGATCCGCGACGCTCGGTTGCGATCGCCCGGCCGCAGCGGCATCGCCGGTGCGCAGGACCAAGCCCGCGGCGCCGTCGGCCAGTTGCAGCGAGACGATCACCTGTCCGGGTTCCGCACGGTCCAGCACGCTTGCCAGCAGCACGCCCAGGTGCGCGGTCCCGGTGTTGCCGATCAGGCCGGTCAGGTCGTCCACGATCGCATCGGCTCGCGCGCCCGACTTTGCCGCGATCTGCTTAACAGCGCGAGCGTGCACACCCGTCACGATCAGGTGATCGACCTGATCGATCGTCATGCCCGCACTCTTCAGCGCATCGTCCAAAGCCTTTCGAGCCAAAGGCACGTACACGTGCTCCCCAAACCGCTCCTCCCACACCCGGGAGGAGGCGTCACCGGGAAGACGCCAGCGGTCCAGGAACTCCGCGGAAATCGCCGAGCGCCCGATGATCTCCGCTATCCCGGACTGCTCGGCGGGCGTGCCGGCGCCGGCGCCGAACAGGAACGCCGCGGCCGCGTCGCCGCCGTCCCGTTCGTCGGCGCTGCCCGGCAGGCCGGTTCGAATGTCCGACAGGACGGCCAGGACCGGCTGGGAAGCATCGGCCGCCGCGCACAGCGCACCGAAGCCCGAGCGCACGGCACCGCCCATGTCCGCCGCCAGGCACTCTTCATCCAAGCCCAGCGCGGCGTGAATCGCCGTAGCGTTGGTCTTGTCCAAGTACGCGGGAGCGGCCGTCGCGAAGTACAGGGAGGTCGGTTTGATTCCGCTCGGAACGTCGCGCAGTGCGATGCGTGCCGCTTCGACACCCATCGACGTCGTGTCCTCGTCGTAGCAGGCAACCGCACGCGCCCCCTTTCCCCCACCGGCGCCCAGCGCCGCGCCGATCGCGCTTCGCTGCAGCCGGTAGTAGGGGATGTACGCGCCGTATGCGATCAGGTGTCCCACGTGCAAGCCCTTTCACTGGACAACGCCTAGAACCGTACGGCCATTCCGCGCGACCGGCAAGCCGTCCCCGCGCGTTCGGCCGCGCGCTCGGTCAGCGTTGCTCAGCCGTGGCTCAGCCGTGGCTCAGCCGTGCGTGGAAACGCCTCCATCCACCGGGATCACGGCTCCGGTCAGGTAAGCACCCGCCTTCGATGACAGAAAGATGGCAGTGCCGGCGATATCTTCGGGACGGCCTTCGCGTCCCATCGGGATCCAGCTCTTGGTGGCGTCTGCGGCCTCCCCCGAATCAAACAGGAACTTGGTCATGTTCGACGGGAACAGCCCCGGAGCGATCGCGTTCACGGCGATGTGCTCTTTGACCAGGGAATGCGCCATGTGGCGCGTCAGCATGTGGACGGCCGACTTCGACGCCGAGTACGCGTAGTTCTCGAACGTCGGCACGCGGATCCCGTCGATCGATCCGATCATGATGACGCGCGCAGGATCGTCGGGCGTCGCGGCGGCGCGCAGCGCCGGCAGCAGCAGCCGCGTCAAATGGAAAATCCCTTTGACGTTGACCGACCAGATCTTGTCGAAGGCGGCATCCGGGTACTCGGCAAGGGGCGCGCCCCAGGTCGCGCCGGCGTTGTTGACCAGGATGTGGACCCTTGGCTCGCGCTCCAAAATCCGCGAAGCCAACCCTTCGCACCCTTCCACGGTAGACACATCTGCCGGCAACGACACGCAGGCGCCGATCGACGACAGGTCGGCGGCGGCCGCGTCGCACGCGTCGGCCTTCCGCGAGGAGATGTAGACCTTCGCGCCGGCCTCAACGAAACCGCGAGCGATCATCAGCCCGATGCAGCGCGACCCGCCCGTGACGACGGCCGCCTTGCCTTCGATCGAAAACAGCTCCTTGACGTCCACAGTCCCTCCTATGTCGCAGGCGTCGATGCTAACGCACGCGCCGGTTCGACCCGTCACGGCAACCGCGAGTAGCCTTCCGCCCGCCGATGACCGACGCCACCGAACTGCGCCCGCTGCCGTCGCACTACACCTATTGCTTTGGCTGCGGCGGCGATCACCCCACCGGCTTGCACCTGACGATGAGCGGTGGAGGCGACCGCGTCGAAGGCTACTTCGTGGTCACCGAGCACCATCAAGGCGCACCCGGCCTGGCACACGGCGGCGTGGTAGCGGCGGCGATGGATGAAGGGATGGGCTTCCTGCTCTACCTGATCGCCAGCCCAGCCGTAACGGCCCATCTTGAGGTGGACTATCGCAGACCGGTTCCGGTGGGATCCCGGCTGGAGCTGGCCGGCGAGGTCGATCGCGTCGAAGGCCGCAAGATCTTCGCTCGCATGACCGGAAGCGTCGGCGGCGAAGTCGCCGTGGAGGGCAAGGCGCTGTTTCTGAAGGTCGGGCTGGAGCATTTCATCCCCCACGCCCAGCGATTCGGCGCCCAGATGGAGCAAAATCCCTATAACCCCTGACCATCCGGCAGGATCCCACCCGCGCCACGTCGAAACCCTTTGCGACAGAGCCGTGCGCCATGCAGCGCCGGCGGCCAAGGGCGGGGGGATCCAATGAAAAGAATGACACGAGCGCTGACGATCTGTGCGATCGCGGCGTCGGCGGCGATGCCGAGCGGGTCGCACGCGGCAACCACCGTGATGCAGTCGCGAAACTATTTCCTGAGCTGGAATGCCGGGCCGAACTCCGTGTTCATCATGGCCAGCGCGTACGTGAACGTCGTCACCGGCAACGTGGTCGCCGCGAACGACTTCGTCGGCATGGGCACGATGCTGGGAAACCACACCGGACAGGCACAGGCGCAGAACTACACCCTGGACCTGGACCCGCTGGCGCTGACCGGCAAGATGTCAGG
>JBKKBA010000524.1:0-3317 GCA_046714275.1 Actinomycetota bacterium | reverse complement strand
CCGACCAGCACCGCCGGAATCCGATCCCGGTGCGCGGCGATCCAGCGCTCCTGCTTCGGGCAGCCCAGGCCGACGAACACGATTCGCGCGCCCGATGCGGCGATAGCTCCGGTCACGACCGCATCCTCCTCCGGCGTCGCAGCGCGGAAGGGCGGGCTCCAGGCATAGCGAACATCAAGTTGTGGATTGGCCGCGCACATCGCTTCGACAAGTCTCGACAGCACATCTGGGGCGCCGCCGTAGAACGCGACCGGTACGGATGCGGCAGCGGCTTGCGCGCACAGGATGCGGGTGAGGTCCGGCCCGTACACACGCTCGGCCACCCCGGCCCCCAGACGTTTCAGCCCCCAAACAAGCGGCATACCGTCGGGCGTGACCAGGTCGGTGGCTTCCAGGACGGCCGCGAAAAACCGGTCGTCGCACGCCTCCATCACGACGTGAACGTTGGCGCATGCCACCGTCCTGGATTCGCCGGCTTCGGCCCAGGCGAGTACCTGCGCCGAGGCCGAGTCGTAGGTGCAAGCGTCAACTCGTACTCCAAGGATGCGACGCGACTCCCAGCGACCACTTGCAGAAGCCGGGAACGCCGGTGTCGCCGTCGCCGGTGGCGGCGGAAGCAGGATGCTCAGGTCGGCGTTCATCACGTGTCTCCATGAAGGGCCGCCAAACCGCTGGGAGTAACGGCCCTGCTTGGAGTATCGGCAGGCGGATCGGGGCGCCTTAAGGCGCCGGCGACCGGTCCGGCCTGCTTGGCCGGCTTCGTCGGTCCGGCGACGACCCGGCGGTAGACGTCTAGCAAGCCGCGGTAGCCGGCTTCGCCCGTGTAGCGCTCCTCGAAGACGCTGCGAGCCGTCCGGCCCATCTCCGCGGACTCGGTGGCTCCGGTGTCGAGCCGCTCGGCTGCCGCAGCCAGCGCGACAGGGTCGCCGGCGGGAAACACCAGGCCGGTCCGCAAGTGTTCAACGATATCGGCCGGGGCACCGCGGTCCGATACGATTACTGGGGTTCCGGCTGCGAAAGCTTCGATCACTGCAAGTCCAAAGGTTTCATCCCATTCGGACGGGAAGACCAGGAATCGTGCTCTGCGAATCAGAGCCATCGTGGCTTCGGGCGGGAGAGCCCCTCCCCATCGAACGTTGGGGATCTGTTCTTGCAGGCCGGCGATTGCCGGCGCCAGGGGACCACTTCCGACCACGGTCAGGGGAACGCGGCCTTGAAGACCTTCCCAGGCCCGGATAAGGGTGCCGACGCCCTTTTCAGCCGAGAGGCGGCCGACGAAGATCGCACCCTCGCGGTGTTCGTCGCCCGCCCCCGGGTCGGGATAGACAAAATTCGGTTTGACGACGATCCGATCACCGGGAAGACCACCCTGGACCAAAAGGCGCCGAGCGCATTCGCTCGGAGCAACGTACAGGTCCACAAGATCGCGGCGGATGCCCGCCACACGGTTCGAGACGGCGGCGGCGGCGGAGACGGCCGATGCCACTGTCGAGTCGCGGTAACAGGCTCGCGCGACTCCCCGCCACGCCACCCGGCCGACGCAATCGTGGCAGGGGCGTTCATTTCGAAACAGGAGACCATTCCCGCACAGGAGGCGGTAGTTGTGGAGCGTCTGGACGACGGGAACGCCTGCGTCACGACACGCCGCGTACGCGCTTGGGGAGACAAGCGGAAAGGTGTTGTGGAAATGCGCGACATCTGGGCGTTCGCGACGCAGGAGTGAATCCAGGTCGCGGCGCACGCGCGGCGACCATACTGCGCTGGCCGCGGCCCCGACCGCACCGGCCGGCCCCGAAATCTCTTCCGCGCGGCGCACGTAGGTGACCACGGAATGGCCCCGATCGGAAAGAAGGCGGCGCTCGGCCTGAAACACCACCGCTTCCCCGCTAGGAACACCGGCACGGTAGTACCCATGAACCTGAAGGACCTTCGGTTGGGTCACAGTCGTCGCCCTTCGACCGCGCGGCACGCAGCTTTCGCCGGCTGACGATGGACAGTGGATGGCCTCAAGGCCGCGTGCAGGGTCGCACGGAAGGTCTGAGCGTCGTAGCGCCCGGCAATCGCTGCGCGGCCGGCCAGCCCAAGCGATCGCCGCCGTTCTGGATCGTCGAGCAGCGCAATCAAAGCCCGCGCCAGGCTGCGCTCATCTCCGGCGGGCACGAGCACACCGCGTCCCCCGACGACCTCTGTTGCCGCGCCGGCCTCAGCCGCAACAACGGGAAGCGCATGTCGCCATGCCTCAAGGAAGACGATACCGAACCCCTCTTGGGTGGAAGGAAGGACAAAGACACCGGCCGCCCGATACGCAAGATCCAACTCCTCATCAGAGACGCTTCCGCGAAAGTGAACGGCCGGCGCTACTCCCAGCCGAACGGCCAGCGCTTGCAACGCCGCTCGTCCGTGGCCGTCTCCGATCACGTGCAGCGCCGTTCCGGGCACAGCCCGCCGCACGGCGGGCAAAGAGCGCAGCAGGGTGTCGATGCCCTTCTCCCCCGCATGCCGCCCTAACCGCGACACCGTCAGGAGCGACGGCAAGGAAGGCTTCGTTTCGAACGGCGGCGGCGCTTCGACCGCGGGTGCCACAATCGATATTCGCTCCGGGCCCAGACCGTAAGAATCCCGAACGACGTGAGCGCTGAACGCACTGATCGTGATGACGCGATCCACGCACCGGCGAACCACCAACCGCCGAACCCTACCCGGTCGTTCCCAAATCTCCAGCCCGTAGGTAAGCAGGACGACGCGAGCACGTGGCCGCAAGATGCGCGCCACCGCGGCAAGGGGGGCCAGCAGGACATGGCCGAGCACGATCGTCTGGGGTGCCCCTCGCATCAAGGCACCCAGAAAGGTGGTCGCGAACCGAACCTTGCTGCTGCCGCACCCACTGAAATTCACGCCCTCCACCGATTCCCGATGCTGCCCGGTGGGGTCCCAAAGCGTGACGACGCGCGCCGTCTCTCCGGGGAGCTGCTCCGACGCCAGGGCATCCATGACGGAGCGGCAATAGCGGGCCTCGCCTCCGTGCCCGGCATGAATCCCCAGGGTTGAAAACAGGACCTTCATCGCTTCACCCCAACGGCAATCAGGTTGGGCGTGGGTATCCGCGGACGGTCCTGCCCGGCCGATAGGAAGATCATCCGGTGAAGGACTCGCAGGTATCTCTCGCGCAGCCGCCCCAGTGAACGCGTAGCGCTCCACGCGGGCACGATCCGAACTTCGGCCGGGGGAAAGCCGGCGGCCCCAAGGAGATCCGTCATGGAGCGTTCCGTCACTCCCCATTCGTGCGTGATGTCGTTGTGACGGTAGAGCACACCCAG
>JBKKBA010000523.1:0-3602 GCA_046714275.1 Actinomycetota bacterium | reverse complement strand
CCCCCCCCCCCCCCCCCCCCCACGACAGCGCCTCGGTCAGGGTTTCGGCGATGCGCACCTTCTCGCGCGTCACGACCACCACACGCTTGAACTCGGGCAGCTTCGACGACGGCGAGATCAGATACAGCGGCTGCACGTAAAGGATCGCGTCGCCGACGGGAATGACCAGAAGGTTGCCCTTCAAGATGCGTTCCTTCTTCGGGTCCAGAAGAGTCAGCGTTGTCGCGACCTGCTGGTCCTGCTGGATGCGCGCGTCCACCTGTTCGGGCCCGAAGACGTTGGTGTCCTTGGAATACGTGAACGACAGCATCTGGCCGTAGGCGTCGCCGTCGGAGCGAGCCGCCAGCCAGGCGGTCATGTTCTGCCGGCGCTGCCCGCCGGTGGCCGTGCCGGAGAACGGCGTGAACGGAACCATCAGCACGAACTCGGGATCGGTGCCGCGCGGCAGTTTCATGAGGACGTAATAGGGAGGCAGCGGCCGGTCTACGGTCGTGGACGGATCGCGCGCGATCTGCCACACGTCGTTCTTTGAGTAGAAGTCCACGGGATCGGTGATGTGATAGGTGGCGTACCGCTCCGCCTGGACTAGGAACATGTCTTCCGGATACCGCATGTGCTGACGCAGCTCCGCCGGCATCTCATTCTTTGATCGCAGCAGGTCTGGGAAGACGCGCTTCCACGTCTGGATGATCGGATCCGTGTCGTCCCACACGTAGAGCGTAATGGTGCCGTTGAGCGCGTCCACCGTGGCCTTGACGGAGTTCCGGATGTAGTTGGCTTGGCCCTTCAAGGCATTGCCCGTGACATTCGAAAGGCTGATGCGCTGCGCGTAGGGATAGTTGCCGGTCGTCGTATAGGCATCCTGCACCCAGGTCAGACGCCCGTTGGCGATCACCGGATAGGGATCGTGGTCCAGTTGCAAGAATGGAGCGACATGCTGGACCCGCTCGGCGACCTTGCGGCGGAACATGATCCGGGATGTGGGCTTGATCGCGCTTGAGATCAGCAGGTTGGGATCCTTGAATCGCCACGCAAATGCCGCCCGCCGCAACAGGCTGGATGTCTCGACGCCGCCCGTCCCCTTGTACTGCGACGACTCGACCGACGTCGTTCCGGACGGGTAGTCCAGTTCCGCGACACCGGTGTTGACGACGACGAACCCTTCGCCCTTCTCACCGAAGTAGATCCGGGGCTCCTTCAGCTCTGGTGCGCCGGGAACGGAGCGCGCGGGGACGTCGCGAATGATGAACTCGGGCTGGCCCTCCACGGTGGCCTTGTCCACGCGCGACGCGACGACGCCGTAGCCGTGCGTGTACACCAGATGGTTGTTCACCCACGTGCGCGCCTGATCGGGCAAGCCCGCGGGGTCAACCTCGCGCGCCGAGAGCATGACCTGGCGCTGCGTGTCGCCGATCTTGTAGCGGTCGATGTCCACGTCCAAGAACTCGTAGTAGTTGGTGATCCGCTGAAGCTGTGTGTAGGCATCGACCAGCACGTCCGGGCTCCACAGGCGGATGTTGTCCACCGTCGCTTGGTTCTGCTTCAGCGTTTTCTGCTCCAGGGGCGCCGTCGCCGGAAGCTCGTCAACCTTGACCCGATCGCTGTCGATGCGGAAGGCCTTGCGGGTGGCATTGATGTTGCGTTCGATGAACGGCTTTTCCTTCTCACGCTCGACGGGGTTGACGCGCAGCCTCTGCACGACGGCGGGATACACGCCGCCTGCGATGATCGACGTCAGCGCCAGGATGCCGATGCCGGCCGCCGGGAGCGCCCACCCGCGGAACCGGATATTGACCAGGAACAGAATCGCACACACGATCGCGATGACGACCAGCAGTTTCAGCGCCGGCAGTTGCGCATTGACGTCGGTGTAGGACGCCCCCGTCACCTGACCGCCGCGTCCCGAGTACAGCAGATCGAACTGGTCCAGCCGGTATCCCCAGCCCTTCAGGAGCACGATCAGCCCCAGCAGGACCGACAGGTGGGCCTTGACCTGTGGCGCCACCTTGGGGCCGACGCCCTCGGTTTTGATTCCGCCCATGAAGTAGTGCGCCAGCCCGACCGCGATCGTAATCACGACCAGCGAGGTGAACCCCCACGCGAAGATGAACCGGTGAAACGGCAGCTTGAAGACGAAGAATCCCAGGTCCTTGCCGAACACCGGGTCAGTCTCGCCAAACGACTGCGCGTTGCGGAACAACAGCCAGCCCTTCCATTGCGCGGTGGCGCTGCTGCCGGCGAACAGACCGAACAGAATGGAACCGCCGACGATCACGCGCCGCACGTACGGACGCAAGAGCATCCGGTAGCGCTCGATGATCTGGTCGCGCATGCTGAACACGCGCGCGGGATGCGTGGTCTTCTGGACGATCCAAAGATTCAGCAGCAAGACGCTCGCGAAAACCAGACCGAACGTCAGGCCCAGGATCGCTTTGGTTCCGAGCGTCGTAGAGAAGACCTTCTGGAACCCGGTCTCACGGAACCACAGCAGATCCGTATAGAGGCCCGATCCCACGCCCAGCAGGATCAGCAGCCCGATCAGCGACGAGGCAGCGATAACGGCCCTGCGCCGCCCATCTCTTTGAAGGCTCGCTCCCGCCGGGATCTTCACGGACGCGAGGCTACCACGGAAACTTGGCTACGACCGACGCTACGACCGGCGGCTCCGGCAGCCGCGGCAGCTCCGGCGGAATCGTCAGGGAAGCGGGCTGCAGCGCCCCATGATCTGGTCCACGATTTCACAGCTGGGCGAAGGCGAAGGCGACGGAGAAGGAGACGGGGACGGGGACCCTGTGGGCTCCGGCGAGTCCGTCGGGGTCGGAGAAGGGGTTCGCGTCGGGGTGGGGCCTCCCGTCGGCTGCGACGTCGGCTGGATCGTCGGCTCGGTGGTGCTCCCGGATCCGGGTCCGCCACCGGTCGTTTGCGGCGGAGCGTTCGGCGTCAGCGCCAGCAGTACCCGACGCAGCAGCGCCGCCGGCTTGGCCCCAAGCGCCTGCGCGGCGACTCCGGCCGAGCCACCCTCGTCGCGCAGAGCAATCACGTCGTTGAAAGCGGTCGCCAGCGACGCCTTCACCGCATTGGCTCGCTCGATCGCGGTGAACAGCGCAACCAGCAGATCGAACTTCCCGATGCCTCGCAGGCGCGTCCCCAGCAGCGGCTGGACGAATCCAATCGCCTCGCGGCGAACGAAGCGGGACAGAAATTCAAGGTCGGGGTTCGGTGAGCCGCCGATGTTCACATCAAACGATGCGCGATACGGCAGAAGCTGACGGTCCAATTGAATCGCATCCGCCAGCAAGCGCCGGTCCCAGCGATCGTTAGGATCGGACGTCACCGCTTTGACGTCCGCGACGGCCAGCCCCAAGGTCATCTCACGCAAGGTCTTCAGATCCACGGTTTCTCCACCTGCGGTCACGCGCGCCAGGCCGCGGTAGACCGCGACTCGCTCGCCGTAGTCCAGACGGAACACGGTGTCGGAACCGGAAATCGCATGACCTTCGACGTCGGCCACGGCAACCGCGACACGCGACGAAGCCAGCAGATCGCCGGCTCGCGCCAAAACCGAATCAGATTCCCGCACCGTGATCCACGTCGATGGACCC
>JBKKBA010000522.1:0-3204 GCA_046714275.1 Actinomycetota bacterium | reverse complement strand
GGGCGCGCTGCTGGCATCGGCGTGCAACAGCACGCCGAGGGCGTCGCTGCCGGATCAGGGTGCGATTGACGCATGTGGGCTGGCCATCGGCGTGTTGATGCCGCGGGAGGATCCCGACCGCCCGCTGGGCATTCCCGATGGATGGAAGAAGGCCGCCGACAAAGCTGCCTCCGACGCCAAGCATCACGGAGTCAATCAGGCCGGCAAGGATCTGCAGGCCACACTGACGCCCCAGATCGTTGCCGACGGATTCAGCGAGCCGGAGATCGACCGGTATGCCGCGGCGGCCCGGGCGTTTTGGGAAATCTGCAACGAGTCCAAGGCGCTGGACGCCTTCCGCCCAAGCTAGCGGCGCCGGGCAGGGACTATCGACGCGATCCGGCCGGGTGGTCCGGGCGTCTCTTTGCGGATTCTGTTCGCAAGGCGGTCACAGCCTCTGGACATCGGTGGGTTGATGCCTAGGCTGCAACACGGCTCTTCCCTAATCGTTTGATCTCAAGAATCCGTCCGGAGGGAATCGGGGCAGCAGATAATCCGTGCTGCTTCGTCCTGTTTTGAAAGGGAGAGTGTGCATGAAGAGGACCATCGTGATGAGCGTGGCGATGATTGTGGCGGCGCTTGCCCTCACGCAGCCGTACCTGGCCGGTGCCGCGGGCACGCCTGCATCGAAGGCAACGGCGCAGGTCGGAGGCATCAACATCCTTGCCGACACCGACCAGGACTGGACGTCGGTGCTGGATGCAACCATCAAGACCCCCAACGGCAAGGACTTGTTTGTGGACGTTTCGCTGGAGTGCGGCCTGTTCACCCGGACGAAGGCCGTCAGTCAGGGCGGTGTCCTGGACACCTCCACTTCGGAAAGCAGCGTCAAGGTCGTCGTTGTGCTGGACGCGGGCACCCCGGCCGAGCGGGTCGCGGCGCCGGGTGAGACGACGTTCTGCCGGCGCACGCAGACGCTGTCCGGCAAGTACGCCGGCATCGAGAACTGCGAGGACAAGAACGGCGACGGCGAGGTTACCGACGATGAGTGCGAACTCACGCCGGAAGAGACCGAGCTGCTTCTGGACACGATGAACGCGAACTCGTTCAACTACGTCATCGGGAACCTGAAAAGCGGCGTCCATACGATCTCGGTTCTGGCCAAGATCGACCTTGAGACGACGACCCAGAACGGCGAGGCCGAGGCTCGCGCCGCGATCGGCAAGGGCTCGGTAACCGTCGAGACCGTTCGCATCGCGCGCACGGCAGTGATCGAACTCGCATAACGACGGATCACAGCGTCAAAGGGCCGGCTCGAATCTGGAGCCGGCCCTCTTCACTTCGAGACTGTAAGATTCCGCGCATGTTGGCTTCCGCGTTCCGATCGGCCATCGAATCGCACGATCACCAGGGGATGGTTGCCGCGCTGGCGCCGGACTGCGTGCTCCACAGTCCCGTTACGTTCAAGCCGTTCGAGGGTCGCGACGCCGTCGCCATTCTCTTCGGCGTGCTTCTCCAGGTCTTCCAAGACTTCGAATACACCGATCATCTGGAGCAGGGCAACGTGGCAATTCTCGTCTTCAAGACAAGCGTCGGCGACAAGCTCGTGGAAGGCATCGACCTGCTTCGCTTCGGCGACGACGGCTTGATCCAGGACTTCACCGTGATGGTTCGGCCGCTGTCGGCGACGATGGCGCTGGCCGAAGCCGTCGGGTCACGGCTGCAGTCGTCGGGGTCTTAAGCCCGATACCACAAGGGGCATCCGGCGCTACGTGACGATAATCCGTGAGCGCATCGGTCCCGCGGGCGAGGGTGACGACACGTGGAGCGAGCAGATGTAGTCGAAAGTTCCCGCGGCGGGGAACGTCACCTGGAACGTGAGCTTGGGGTTGGTTCCTCCAAAGGTGCCGGCCGGTCCTGGCATCGGGCCCGAGTTGAAGGCGGGCGTCACCGAGCGAGTCGCGGTGTGGAAGCAGCCGACGGCGTGGAGGGCAGCGCAGGCCGCATCGGCGAAGACGAACAGCACGGTGTCGCCCTTCGCGATGCGTACATCTTCGTTTGCGATGCAAACGGGTGTCGAGCAGAACCGGAAATTGCTCATGAACACAGGAACGGTAGCGGCGGCGCGACCCGCTTGCGGCGCCAGCACCGCCATCAGAAGGGTCGTCGCGAGAATGCTCTTCTTCATGGGTATCTCCTCTCTATTGGGGGGCTCTTCGTCGCCCTCGCCCGATTATCCTGCCCGGGCGGGGAGATTTATGATGCCCGCTACTTCAGCAGCCGGGACAGACGCCGGTCGGCCAGCACCTTGCCATCGGTTTGGCACGACGGGCAGTAGGCGATCTCGTAGGACTCGTAGGAGACGCGACGCAGGTCGTCGCTGCACCGCGGGCAGCGCTGTCCGGCGCGCCCGTGCACCACCCAGTGATCGCCCAGCTTCGCCGGCAGGCCGCCCCGCCTTCGGCGCTCGATCTCCAGACCCTCGGTCAGCTCGGTCCGAACGGTATCCAGCAAGGCTGCCCGGCGGGTCTGGTTAAGCTGGGACAGCGTTGCGTACGGGGACAGCTTCGCCCGGTGAAGGATGTCGTCGGTGTAGCCGCGTCCGATCCCCGCGACGGTGCGCTGGTCGCGCAGGAGCGTGTGAAGACGCCGCGTGTCGGTCCCGCGCAGGATCAACTCGGCAAAGGCGTCGTCGAAGGGTTCGGGACCCAGCGCCGCAAGCGGCCCGTCGTCGCCTTCGGCCAGCACCCACCAGCCCGCCTTGCGATCGGTGCCGAACTCCTTGATGAGCACGGACGGCCCGTCCGCGAATCGGAAGCGCACGACGGCCCCTTTCGGCTTCGTCGCTTTCGGCGGATCTTCGATGTCAACGCGTCCGCCTTGCGAGAGGTGGAACGCGATGTTTGGGCCGCCGAAGTTGAGCAGCACGTACTTCCCCCGTCGCCCTACGTAGTCGAGCGTCTTCCCGTAGAGCTCGTCGGGCGACGGCGAGAATGTCTTCAGGCTCGAGAACTGGAGCGGATCGATGCGCGCGAGCTCCTTGCCCGCGACTGCCGCCGCGAGGCGCTCGGCGAGGCCCTGCATCTCCGGTGCTTCGGGCAATCCTTAGTCCCGCGCGCGTGCGAGCTCTGGTCGTCCGGACCACACCCACGCGAGGTTCTTCGGACTCACGCCGATGAGCACCCCGTGCGTGGACGACGGGTGCACGAAGAGGCTGTTCGGCTG
>JBKKBA010000521.1:0-6048 GCA_046714275.1 Actinomycetota bacterium | reverse complement strand
GCCTCTCGCAGACTTCATCGTCAAATATTCAAATGAGTACTTGACCACACGGCGGGACCACTCCCGCCACGCCCCTCGGGTGCAGGAGTTGCCCCTTCGTCCGCCGAATTCATGCTTTGAGCCCCTGCATCCGGGGCTTTTCGGCGGATCACCCACACTCGATGAGGGGGCTTCTCTTGAGATTTTCAGCGGCAGCGGGATTTCTGCGGAATGGCCGCTCCGGCCCGACACGGTTTTTCCGTCGGACCGCGAGCGTAGCGTTGATCGCCTTGGTCGCAACGCTGCTGAACCCGGCAGGCGCCTCCAATCAAGTGGGGGGTCGCCTGCCCAGCCCGGAGGATCGCTACGCGATGGCCGGTGGGTGCTACGCGGTCCAGTCGATGGAGTCCGGCCGCTTCCTGGTCCGCCGGGACGACGGGTTCGCTGCGACCGCAGCCGATCCGGCTGCTGCGGAACCGTTCTTCTTCCAAGCCACCGACCTTGGCCGCTACCTGTTGTTCGGCTCGGCAAGGGATTACTTCGCCGTTCGCGACGGCTTGGTCGGTGAGGTCGCAGACACGGTCACCGGCAGCACGGCCGGGGGCATCGCCGAGGGGCTCTCGGGCGGCGTGACGACACAGACCGCCGACACACTGTCGGAAGGTCCGCTGGGAGCGGCAACCAGCCGCGGAACCGGAATCGTTGCGACGCCGAAAGCGACCGAACTGGCGGACTGGGACATCGACCAGGTCGATGCGGAGTCTTTAACGCTCCATCTTCCCTCGACCGGCCAGACGCTCGTCGCCGACAACAGCGGCGCCCTTAGCCTGGGAAGCAGCACGCCGCCCGGTAGCAGCGGACGCTTCGCCTTCCTGCTGACGACCGGCTGCGCCAAGTTACCGGAGGTTGATGTCAACATCACGGGCGACGTGGTCGGAGGCGACAGCTTCTTCGCAGAGACGCGCGGCTTCCTGGAAGCGCACGTGCACATGATGGCCTATGAGTTCCTGGGTGGACGCGTCCGCTGCGGCATCCCGTGGCACCGGTACGGGGTCGAGCGCGCGTTAGTGGATTGTCCCGACCACGAGCCGGGCGGCGCCGGCGCGGCCCTGGAAGCGGTGCTCAGCCCCGACTCCATCGGCGGACACGACACGGCCGGCTGGCCGACCTTCCCCTACTGGCCCAGGTACAACTCCCTGACACACGAGCAGCTCTACTACAAGTGGCTGGAACGCGCGTGGCGCGGCGGGCTTCGGATGATGGTGAACCTGCTGGTGGACAACAATGCGCTGTGCGAGGCCTACCCCTACCGCAAGAACAGTTGCAACGAGATGGACGGGGTTCGTCTGCAAGCGCAACGCATCCGCGAACTGGAGCGCTACATCGACGCGCAGAGCGGCGGCCCGGGTGAGGGCTGGTTCCGCATCGTCACCGATCCGTTCCAGGCCCGGCGTGTGATCAACGACGGGAACCTAGCCGTCGTGCTGGGCATCGAAGTCTCCACTCCGCTGGACTGCGGATTGATCCTGGGCATGCCCCAGTGCGACACCACTCACATCGACCGGCAGCTTGACGCGGTCTACGACTTGGGCGTGCGCCAGATGGAGATGACCAACAAGTTCGACAACGCGCTGACGGGGGTGACCGGCGACGCCGGCGCGACCGGCGTGGTCGTCAACAGCGGTAACGTCTCAACGACCGGGCGTTCCTGGCAGATGAAAACCTGTGACAAGGACGCGCACCCCGACGCACATGACAAAGAGCAGTCCAACCTGCACGATCAAACCGGCAGCCCCGATCAGCTGAGCGGACGCGACTCGATCTTCGGCGGCGTCTTGCAGATCACGGGGCAGTCCGGCGTCGCGCCCGTCTATCCCGAAGGTCCGCACTGCAACATCCAGGGCCTTTCCGCCCTGGGGAAGCATTTCCTCCAGACGATCATGCGCAAGGGCATGATCTTCGACCCCGACCACATGAGCGCGCTGGCCCGCACCCAAGCGCTGGATGTGATCGAAGCCGCCGGTTACTCGGGTGTCTTGTCCAGCCACAGTTGGTCCGACGACACGATCTACCCCAGGGTCCTCAAGGCCGGCGGCGTCGTTGCGCCACACGCCGGGGGGTCTACGGGCTTCATAGGCAAATGGCAGAAGCAACAACAATGGGGCGACCCGCGCTACGTGTTCGGCGTGGGTTTCGGATCCGACATCAACGGCTTCTCCAGACAAGGAGCACCGCGCGGCGCGAACGCCGCGAACAAGGTCACGTACCCGTTCACGGGCTTCGGTGGGGTGACGGTTGAAAAGCAGCGCAGCGGACAGCGTGTCTACGACGTCAACACCGACGGCGTTGCTCATTACGGGCTGTACCCGGACTGGCTGGAGGATCTGCGCCGCCAGGCGGGCCAACAGATCATCGACGACATGGCTCGCGGTCCCGAGGCGTACCTGCAAATGTGGGAGCGCTCTCTCCGTATCGCGCCGAACGCGTGCCGCCCCGACATCGCCGACCTGACCGATCAGGACGTGGCGCAGCTCAGCACGGGCATGACCCCAGAAAACGTCCTTCGCACTATCGGCCAGCCGAAGACCCGGGGGGCAACAACATTCGACTACTGCATGACGGGCAATCGCACCGCGGTTGTGACGTTCACCGGCGGCACCGTCACGGCCGTCGATATCGCGTAGCATCGGGCTGCTCTACGACACCGGCGCGGCGACCGATACCTTCACCGCACCGGCTCCGCCGGCGTTAACATGAACCCCGGTGAATCCTTTTCTGATCGCGGTGATCGTCGCGGCAGGACTGTGGCTCCTTCTGCTGCTGGTCCTGCTGTTGCTGGGAAAGCGAACGGCTGCGCGGGAACTTTTCGCGCTCTTGCCCAACTTGGTCGCGCTGTTTCGGGGGATCGCGCGGGACCCCCGCACCCCGCGGCGGGAAAAGTGGCTGCTGGCCGCGACCGCACTCTGGCTGGCCTCGCCCATCGACCTTATCCCCGAATTCATTCCGATTCTCGGCCCGCTGGACGACGCCGTCGTGGCTGCGCTGGTCCTTCGGCGGGTCGTGCGAGTGATCGGCAGCCAGGTGATCGAAGATCACTGGCGGGGGAACCCCGCCACACTGCAACGCGCGTTCCGCGTGCTGCGCGTCCCCTCCGCGAAAGCGGCTCGGCCGGAGCGTGACTAGGCGGTCATGCCGCGACGGCTTGGGGCATCCAACAGACTCCGCACGTTGGAGATCAGCTCATCGGCACCGAAGGGCTTCTGCAACTGAGCATCCGCGGTGCACTCGCCGGACGCCGGACGTCGCATGGATGCGGCGTCCGGCATCGCCAGGATGGGCACCCAAGACATGGAGGGGTCCGCCTTGATGCGGTCACCCAGCCACATACCCCGCTCGTCGCACGCCCATTCATCGGCGGCGACCAGGTCCACCTGAGCGGCAACCATGATGCGAAGCGCTTCCGTCCCGCCCTTGGCTTCCATCGTTAGGAAGCCGGCATCGCGCAAGCGTTGCGAGAGCATCTGGCGAATCGCCGGCTCGCGATCCACGATCAGGATCGTGCCCCGGCGCTCCGGCGCCTTCGGCTGCCAATGCAGCATCGCTTCGATACGGCTCGACTCGACGGGCCGCGAAAACAGGAAGCCCTGCGCCAGCGGGCAGCCGGCCTCGCGCAACCGCTGGGCCTGCTCCTCGCGCTCGACACCCTCGGCGATGCATCGCAGGCCCATGCTCTCGGCGATCTTGATGATCGCGCGGGCCAGCGCCGCGTCCTCGGGCGCTCCGTCAACCCCGTCCACGAACGACTTGTCGATCTTCAGGATGTCGATCGGCAACGTCCGCAGGTATCCAAGCGACGAATACCCGGTGCCGAAATCATCCAGCGCGATCGCAACGCCGATTGATTTGAGCCGGTGCAGCGACTGAATCATCGCGGCACTCTCTCCGACCAGCGAACCTTCCGTGACCTCTAAGACCAGCCGCTCTGCCGGAATACCGGCCGTGGCCAGCGCATGAGATACCTCGTCAACAAACGCCGCGTCCGCAAGCTGCACGGGCGAGACGTTGACGGTCATCACGCGCGCCACGGGCGACGGGAACTGCGTTTCCCAAGCTCGAAGCTGGCGGCACGCCGTGCGAAGCACCCACCGTCCCAGTGAGACGATGGAACCGGTCTCTTCCGCCAAGGCGATGAACCGGGCCGGCGGGAGCGCGCCGAATCGCGGATGCTGCCAGCGGATCAGCGCCTCGAACCCCGCGATGCCGCCTGTGGCCAGGGTGATGACGGGTTGGTAGTCCAGCGTCATCTCGCCGCGCTCCAACGAAACTTCCAGGTCCTTGGCCAGATCATTGCGCTCGCGGACGGCCGCATGCATGGAAGGCTCGAAGACCGCATGACGTCCCTTGCCGCCGCGCTTAGCCACGTACATCGCGATGTCGGCATTCCGCAGCAGCTCATCGGCGTCCAGCTCTCCGCGCGCACAAACCGCGACTCCGATGCTGGCGCTGACAATCAGTCGCCGCCCGTCGAACGTGAGCGGTGCGCATATGGCTTCGTTGATTCGCCGGGCGACAACAACCGCCGCCGCTTCGTCGGCGACATCTTCTAAGACGATCGCGAATTCGTCGCCACCCAACCGCGCGACGGTGTCAGAAGGACGCACCACGTTCCGCAGACGGTCGGCGACAACGATCAGCAGCCGGTCACCGGCATCATGGCCGGCCGTGTCGTTGATCGACTTGAAATCGTCCACGTCCAGGAACAGCACGGCCATTGGGGCCTCCGCGGCGCGGCGGCGCGTGACCGCCTGGCGCAGCCGGTCGCCGAACAGCGCGCGATTCGGCAACGACGTCAGTGGATCCCGCAGCGCCTCGACCTCGCTGGACTTCCATCGGACCAGGCTGACGGCGCTGGCGGCCAGCACAAAGAAGGCATGGATGCCGGCCCACTGCCACGGGTGCGCGATCGCGCTGGGATGGTTGTAGACCGCCCGTGGGTCCAGCACGCCGACGACGCCGTGCTGTACGACAACAAACCCAATCGCCGTCAGGAACGGCGCCCAGTCGTGGTAGAGCGAGACGACCGCCAGCGCGGCAAAGTAATGGAAGTGAAGCTCGATGAACCCCCCGGACAGATGCACCAGGATCGAAGAGGCCGACGCCAACCCCAGTGTCGCAATCACCGATTGGAACCGGCGGTTCGCGGGACCCAGCTTGCAAGCGACGCCCGCCGCCGCCACGATCGAGGCTTCGAACAGGCTGTGCCGCCAGCCTCTGCCAAGCACCATGGCGTAGACCCCGATTCCGACGACGTGCAGCCAAAGAATCGCAACCATGGCGCGATGCCGCCGCTGCCACACCTCCTCGGCGATGGCTCGCCCTTCGGGCAGGATGGCTACGGCGCGACGCCAAAAGCCCCGGTGCTCGGAAGCGTCACGGGCAAGCCGGGTTTCCCCAACGGACGGGGAACGATGGGTGGGCAGGCGACTCATTCAGTTTTCCTCGTCCTAAATCTCGGCACGCGCGCCGCGCCCACTGAGGGCCACCTGGGGGTTGTTGGCACAGACAATCGGTGCGAAACCACTCCAGTTCGACGCGCGACCCTCCCAGGCGGCATGCTGATGGCATGAGCCCGACACAGACGACGCCCGGCTGGAGCCCCTCCGGATGGCGAAGCATGCCTACCCTGCAACAACCCGAATGGCCCGATGCGGCCCAGCTTGGCGCCGTGGTGGACGAATTGCGGACCTGGCCCCCGCTGGTCTTCGCCGGCGAGGCCCGGGCGCTGAAAGATGCGCTGGCCGCGGCCGGCGAGGGTCGGGCCTTCCTCCTGCAGGCCGGCGACTGTGCCGAATCTTTCGACGACCATTCCGCCGACGGCGTCCGCGACAAGCTGAAGGTGATCCTGCAGATGTCGGCCGTCTTGACCTATGCCGCAGGGCTGCCCATCGTGAAGGTCGCGCGGCTGGCCGGACAGTTCGCGAAACCCAGATCGTCGGCCTTCGAAACGGTCGGCGACGTCGAACTTCCGTCGTTCCGCGGTCACATGGTCAACAGCGAGGTCGCCTCGCA
>JBKKBA010000520.1:0-6011 GCA_046714275.1 Actinomycetota bacterium | reverse complement strand
ACGTCCCCCAGTTCGGCGGTTCCACTGCGGCGATACTACAGCCGGGGCCGAGCATGCTGTCCATTTCACCGGTCGGTCAGCCCGGCGCTCCGTGCTTACCTGGAAGCACTAAGGCTCGATCGCGCCTTCGCCCAGCAGATACGTGTCGAAGAACAGGTGGGCGTCGCGCAGTCCGTCGAACGCGCCGTCGCCGTCGGTATCCAGCCAGACTCCGCGGGCAAGCTCCGACGGATCCGGGCCGATGTCGTTGGCCTGGCTGTCCAGGAAGCCGTGGGCCGCCGGCGCCCCGCCCGGTGCCCCGCCCGGTGGGGCAGCGAACACGACCGCGTCCTCGCGCCGTTCGTACCGCCCGCTGGCCGAGGTGTCGGCCCAGAGCCCAGCGATGTCCGTGCGCGTCGTGTCGTAGATGGCCGTGCCATCCCAGCCAAGGAAACCGCCCGGGTACGCAAGGTACGGGTCTTCGGGATCAAGGCCCAGCAGCAGCGACGTCTGCCGCGACAAATGCCGTGCCGTGTCGCGTCCCAGTGACAGCGTCTCTTGGTAGTGGTCCACGCCGTTGCGGTCCACGCCGTTGGAGTACACGGGCATCACGCTCGGCCACACATAGTCGGTTGCCGACACAAAGTAGCCCAGCTCGTCCATTGCCAGGCCGGCGACGAAGCGGAAGCGGCCCGTCATCTGCGGCCGGATCGCGCGCTCGGCCGGGACGTCGGGGTTCGCGCGCTCGGCCGGCGGCTGGTACGTGCCGGTGTACAGGTCGGGCTGCATCTCGCCCGGCGTCGTCAAAATCTGAAGTGGTCCCATTGAGATGGACATCAGCTCGGTCTTGATATCCAAGCCCAGCGGGTTCGGCACGCCGGCGGTGTAGGTCTGGCGCGGGATGACGCCGGCGACCTTCAGTGCCATCAGGAACGCGTTGTCGATGGGAAGGAAGATCTGTCGAGACCGGACCGAAAGCGACGGGTCGGCGACCGTTTCGGCGTTCGGGGCCGACAGGGCGTCCACGGCCGTTCGTCCAATCTGCGCCCCGACGTAGTAGGCCTTCTTCACCGAGCGGCGTGGGAACGCAAGGCCGGTGTCCGGGTCGATGATCGGCATCCCCAGCCCCGTCGTCGCTCCGTTGGGTCCGTTCAGGAACACAGTGACACCGCCCAGCGACGATTCGACGGTCGTGCGAAGCGTGTGCACGTAGTCGCTGGACATCAACACCTTCCCGGCTCCGATCGCCGGGTCGGAGCCGGATTTCGGGTCGATCAGCTCGGGATGCGACGCCCAGTTCACGATGGTGCCCAGCGTGCGCGTGCCGGCCAGCAGTTGCACGATGCTCACGTTGTCGTCAAAGGATCCCGGCTGTCGGGTTCGGTCGTACTCGTTCATCCCTGCCGGAGCCGGCAGCGTTCCCAGGCGGACCGTCGCACCCACTGCGCTTTGTGCGGCGGCGATCGCGGCGGCGGCGGCTTCATCGACGACGAAAGCGTTGTATGCGTCGTTGCGACCCGATGTAGTTTCGTTGGGACCGTAGACGCCCAACGCATCCGGCGAAGAGTGGGTGTGCGTCGAGGCGACCAGAACCTGAACGTCCGCGCCTAGCGTCGCGCGCACGCGGTCCCGGATCAGCACGATGTCGTCGTAGAACAAGCCCAGCAGATCCACCGATACCACCGCCAGCTTGGTGCCGTCGTGCTCTAAGTAGGCGGCGCGCGCCCACAGGCCATCGCCCGGCAGCACCCCTGTTGGATGCCTGCGAGCCACGTGCCAGATCGTGCTCCAGGTTTCCTGCGCCGGCACGATCGAGCGAACGGCGAAGCCGGCACGCACCGGCTGAGCGGCGCGGGCCGGGGCCGGGCCGGCCAGCGCCAGAAGAATCAACGCGGCAAACGTCACACGGATTTTTGGATTCATCCCTTTCCTCCCAGTGTCACAGGTTCGCCGCCGAAGGTCGTCCCTCCTTCCGCCTCGAAGTCTTCCTGGCCGTCCGAATGCGCGAAGATCGTGGCCATCCGTTCGCGCGTCTCCGCCCGGCCAAGTCCAAACGGAGCAAACCGTGTTCGCTTGGCCTCAGGGTGGGTACGAATCGGATGTCCGAAAGATACGGGGTTGCTAGAATCGTGACTAGACGAGCCAAGGGCGCCCGCCGGACCAAAGGCGGGCGCATGGGATGAGGGTCCTTATGAAACGTCTGTTGTTTATCGCTGTGCTCTGCGCTGCCCTGCTGCCTTCGGTGTCGCCGGCCGATCACGTACCGACCACGGTCGGGGTTCCCGGCAGCGTTCCGGCCGGCGCCTCGCTGGTCCAAGGCGGCGACATGCGATTCATCGCGAACGCGCAGAGCGCCGGGCGCGGATTTGCCGCCGTCTTCGGCGAGACGGCCCCGATCCAACGCGCCGGGCGCCGCTACATCCTGGCGGCGACATCTACCTACGGATTTTCGGTCATCGACATCACGAAGCCGCTCGCTCCGACCGTCGTTTCCGAATACGCCTCTGCGTTCGGCTGTCCCGATGCCAACGTCCAAGCGGCGCAGCACGGCGGCTTCGGTGTTTTCACGCCGACGCACGGTTTTGAAAACGATCTGTCGATGACGTCCGACGGCCGGATTGTCGTGCTGGGGATGGACGAGAGCGGTCGCTGTCACGATGCAGAGTTTGGAGGCTTGGAGTTCATCGACCTTACCGACATCACAAAGCCCAGGACGCTTCACCTGACGCGCAACGTCGGTGAAGCGCACAGCGTCACCGTAGACCCGAAGCGTCCGATCGCCTACATCTCCAGCTCCGACTCCCAAGACTTCATCGAGATGGTCGACTTCCGCTCGTGCTTGGGTGGTGTCGCCGCCATCGACGTGTGCAAGCCCCAGGTCGCACGCGCCGTGCTGGACCCGGCCTTCATGCCCGGGCTCAAGAATCCGTCGAACCCGCACAGGGACAAGGCGCGGTCCGGCTGCCATGATCTGCGGTTCCGGGGCGACCTGGCGTACTGCGCCGCCGTCGGATCGACACTGATTCTGGACGTTGCCCGCGTGGCCGGTCCGGACGGCAAACTGACCGGCCGGATGCTGACGGCCGGAGAGGGAGCCTGTTCGCGAATCCCGGCTGCGCGCGCTCCCGGCGTCATGGTCACCGACTGCTCGAAATGGACCAAGCAGATGTTCGGCGCCCGCCACGCGACGCCGGCCGCCATGCGGCTGGTGTCCGTGATCACGCACGACGGCTCTAAGCCGGCCGACCAGGACATCGCGATCTCGCATCAAGCCGAGGCGATCGCAGATGGACGGATCATGATCATCACCGACGAGCGGGGCGGTGGCCTGGTGAACGATAAGGGCTGTCCCGGCGGCGGGGTGTGGTTCTACGACATCAGAGACCCGGCGCGGCCGGTTCTGATGCGCACGCCCGACGGCGGCAAGGCCGTCTACATCACGCAGCGCAACGCGCCTCCGCCGATCTCGGCGTCGCCGTCGTGCACCGTTCACTACGGGCAGGAGTTCGCCGACGAGAACCTGCTGGTCTTCGCCTGGTATGCCAACGGCACGCGCGTCGTGCGCTACACGCCCGATTTTTCAAAGAGCCCGGCAACCGTGAAGTTGGAAGAGGTCGGCGCCTGGCTTTCGGCCGGCTCGGTGGCGATTCATTCAATGGGGCTGGTGCGCAACCCCGATGATCCCGGTGAGGTCGTGATCTACGCAGCCGATGATGGGCGAGGCGTAGACGTGCTGGGGCTCAAGACGCCGCGGATCACGCGCGCGCAGGCATTCGGCCACGTTTCTCGCGCGCCCACGGCGCCGCGGCCGGGCCCGCCGCCGAAGCGGAAGCCTCGCGTGCTTGGGGTCAGACAACTTCCGGTGACGGGGACGAACGACGGAGCGGCGACCGGGTTCGCGCTGCTGGCGCTGTCGGCAATGCTGGGTTCGGCGGTTCACCGCGTGCGCGTCCGGGCATCCGACCTGTAGCTGCGGGCGCGTTCGGACCTGTGACGAGCCAAGATCACGGCGTTTGCCACACAGGCATACGTGCTGGTGGCTAAAGAAATGCGCCGAGTCGCGACCAGGCCGTTTGCCTCAAACGACCGTGGCCTGCCCAGAAGGTTAATCCGCCCCTTGGCCGGCCGGAGGGAACCTTCTCACCGTCCCCTCAGGCAAACCGGCACGAATAGGCAAAGCAGTCCAGGCAATCCGGGATTGGACGAAGGGGGCGGGCTATGCGGCGGGCGACGATCGCACTTTTGGTCCTGGCGGGAGCATGCTCGGCAAGCCCCGCACGGCCACCGGACACCAAGTTGGCCTCCTTCCCCGAGCGGGCCGATCTTCCCTCGAAAACCGTCCGCGCCGCCTCTCAGCCGATCGTGAGGTCGCCAATCGCGCTGCAGCGGTTCGACGACTGCAAGCCTTTGCTCCAACATCTGCAGTCCGAGGCCATCAAACGGGTGACTCCCTGGGGGGTTGAAGGGGTCATCGGCCTTCGGGATTCCGAGTTCTACAGCGGTCGGTTCTCCGGCGGGGCACCCGCGATGATGCCGCAACCCGTTCCGGCTACCGCAGGCGCTTCCGGCGGATCGGCCGACGGGGACCGCGTCCTGACGACTCGCGAAGCCGCGGACGGCGCCGGCAACTACTCGACGACCAACGTCCAAGAGCGCGGCGTGGACGAGCCAGACATCGTCAAGACCGACGGCTCGCGGATCCTGGCGATCGAGCGCGGCCGGTTGTTCTTCGTGGACGTCACCGACGGCGGCGCGCGCCGCACCGGATCGATGCGTCTTCCCGAGGGCTACGACCACCAGATGCTGGTGGACGGGAACCGCGCGCTCGTCTTCAGCCGCGGCACGTGGTCGAAGCCGCCGGCAACCCCGGCTCGCGAATACGGGTTCGCCGGACGCCAGGGCACCACCGTTTCCGTCGTTGAGCTTTCCGATCCCGAACGCATGCGGGTTGTGACGACGCTTCGTATTGAAGGTTCCTATGTCTCGGCTCGCATGGTGGACGGCATCGCTCGCATCGTCGTCCAATCGCAAGCCGGCGGCATCGACTTCAGCATCCCCACCGAGGAAGGATCCCCGCGACTGGAGAAGTCCGCCATCGCGCGGAATCGCCGGGCCGTGCGACGCTCGACGCTTGACCACTGGCTTCCCGAGTATCGCGTCGAGGATCGTCGCGGACCGGTGCGTCGAACCAGCCAGGGGCTGCTGTCGTCGTGCAACCGCGTGCATCGGACGCGCGAATTCTCCGGCTTCGGATCGACCACGGTGATGACGCTTGATCCCGACCATCCCAAGCCCTCGGACGGCGTCACCGTGCTGGGCAGCGCCGAGATCGTCTACTCCTCCACGCAGCGCCTGTACGTCGCGTTGAATCGCTGGGAGGATCAGCCCGATCGCCTGAACGCCCCATCGTCACGTGGCGGCCCCAGTCGTAGCGCTCTGTCGGTCAAGACGCAGATCCACGCGTTCGACATCACCGATCCGCTCCAGGCCCGCTACGTCGCGTCGGGCACCGTCGCCGGGCACATCCTCAACCAGTGGTCGCTCTCCGAGCACAACGATCACCTCCGCGTGGCCAGCACCCTGCTGGGGAACGCCCAGACCGAATCGATCGTCACCGTGCTGCAGCAGAAGAGCGGGCTGCTGGCTCAGGTTGGGCACGTCGGCGGGCTGGGCAAGAACGAGCGGATCTACGGCGTGCGGTTCATGGGCGACCGCGGCTACGTCGTCACGTTCCGCCAGGTCGATCCGCTGTACGTGATCGATCTGAAGGACCCCGCGAAACCCGTCGTTCGGGGCGAGCTGAAGATCCCCGGCTACTCGGCCTACCTGCATCCGGTTGGTGAGGGGTTGCTGCTGGGTGTCGGTGCCGCCGCGACCGATGATGGACGGCGAACGGGAACCCAGGTGTCGCTGTTCGACGTCTCCGACCCCACGAAGCCGAAGCAGCTGCACGTTCGCACGATGAAGAACGCCTACACGGAGGTTGAGCAGACTCACCTGGCGTTCCTCTGGTGGCAGCCGGCGTCGATGGC
>JBKKBA010000519.1:0-3650 GCA_046714275.1 Actinomycetota bacterium | reverse complement strand
GGGGTGAGTCGCCGTGATTAAGAAGGTCCTGGGTATTGCTGCATTCGGCCGTGCGCCTAAGCGCGCGGTCAAAGTTGTTGTCTTCGCGATGATCGTCGGCACCGCCGGCCTTATCGCTGCGTCGTCGTTTGCGGCCGGCACCACGCCGGTCGTTCAGCTTGCGCAGACGCGCGACAATAACTTCGACGGCTTCATCGACGGGATCATTGTGACCTTCGACACGGTTATGGATGCATCGGTCGTTCCCAACGGATTCTCTGTTGACGGCTATACGCCTGCAACGCCGGCAGTCCAGTGGGTCAACGTCAACCAAAATACCGCGACTCAGCTTCTGCTGAACCTCAACCAGATCACCACCACGGGCGGAGACACCGACGCCCTTCCCCGCATTCGCTACGTCCAGAGCACGACGAATCCGGCAAAAGCTGCGGGACCGCTGGGCTCTCAGATGGCTGCCAGCGGCGACGTCGCCAACGGCCCCGGCGCCAAGCGTGACGCAGCGGGCCCGGTCCTGATGAAGGTGGAAGCGGCCGACTTCGGCGGTGCGAACACCTTCATCGATCCGCTGGACGAGATGCGCTTCCACTTCTCTGAGCCCGTCCAGGTCACCGGTGCGACGCCGGCCGACCGGTTGAAGTCGCTCGACGTCGCTCTGAAGTTCTCGGCGATCACGAACTGCCAGGTCTCTACGCCGGACGGTAACGCAACGAACAATTTGTCGAACTTCCCCACGCTCGTGGGCACGACCTCGGTGGACCCGATCATCCAGCCCGCGCCGAACACCGCCAGTCGCGTCATCCGCGTCCGAAAGGGCGGGCCCGAGCACGGCGGGTCCACGATCACGAACGTCGCGATTCCGGGCTTCTGCGGAGTCGGAATCGACCCCCAAGGCATCACCAGCATTACCGACGACGCCCCGACTCCGAACAATGCATCGTCGCAGGAACTGAACGGGGCGGTGGTCTATCGGCGCGATATCAACATTGCTGCATCGTCCCTGTTCTTCGACCTTCTGGGGAACCAGGGGATCGCCACGCAGGACCTGGCACCCGGCAACGGCAACGGGTTGATTGACGCGATCAAGGTGACCTTCGACCACGCGATTCTGGATTCCAGCGCGACGAACGCCCTGGCGTCGAAGTTCACGGTGAAATCCGGCAGCACCTTCGCGACGGTGACGGGTGTCGAGCCGGCGGACGCCCTGAACGGCAACGACGCTTCGGTCATCGTGCGCATCTCGGACGTGGAATGGGGCGGCGGAATCAAGCCGTTCGTCGCTTTCGACTCCTCGGGTTGCCTGCTGCGTACCAAGGTTCCCAGTGGCAGCACCTACTATGCCTGCGCCGACTCGTTTGGCGGCTCCACGGGCTTCCCGGCGCTGGATGGCGTGCCCCCGGCCGTTGTGGACGCAACCACCGTCGATTCCAATAGCAACGGCTTTGTGGACCAGATCAAGATCAATCTGACCGAGAAGATCGCGCCCGGTGCCACGGCGACCGGCTGGAGCGTGGCCGGCGTGCCGGCATCCAGCCTTACGACTTCTGCCGCCGGGACGCAGATCACGCTTGGGATGACCGAGGCTCCCGCGCTGGGCACCGGCGCGAAGCCTGCGGTCGCGTACACGCAGGACGGGAACACCACCGACCTTGCGGGTGCCGAGCTGAAGCAGCAAACGTTCAATGCCTCCGATGGCGCAGCACCGCGCCTGGTGAAGGCGACGACCCTTGCATCGACATCCTCCGGCAAGGTCGATCGAGTGACGCTGGAGTTCAGCGAGGCAGTCCTGGACGCCGGCTTCACTCTGAGCGCGTTCCAGGTGGACGGCAGCCAGCCGGTCTCGGCCTTCGACACCAGCACGATCGATGTCGGAACGGCGAACGACCATCTGGTCACGCTGAAGACCGACGTTGCGGGAACCGGGCATCACAGCCTGGCCTACCTCGGAACCACGGCCGACTTGGCCGGCATCATCAACGCCGACGGCTTCTCGCCGGCTGCGGCCGAGGTGTTTGACGCGGCCAAGCCGGTTGTGTCGTCGATCACGACGACGCCGGCATCGCCCTTCGGCACCGGGGTGGTGTCCGTGAGTGCCTTGTTCAGCGAAGTCGTGGACGGAAACATCGCTCCGACCGTCAAGCTGGGCGAAACCGCGATTGCTCCCGTTGCAGACGGCAGCCACAATGCGGCGGGCTTCCGCACCGCGGACCTGTCCACATGGGACGGCACCGTTACGATCGCTTCAGGCGACTGCGCACAGCAGAACGGATGCGCCGCCGCCATCACGCTGACGGGAGCCAAGGACGCGGACGGAAACGCCGGCGTCGATGCCACGCCCATGGGCGTTGTGTTGGACACGGTCGCTCCCACCGCAGCCACGTCGGAAAGCTCGACGGCCCTGCAGGAGACCGGATTTGCGGGGATCGCCGCAAACACCGTGGGCAGTCACACCAAGAACATTCAAGTCAACGCTTCCATCGTCTCCGGTCAGGTCACCACGCTCGGTCAGACCGCCGGCGGCAGCGCCGAGCTGCTGCTGAACGACCAGCCGCTCACGCCGGCCGTCAAGGTGACCGGCATCGCGGGATCGGCTTCCGCAGTGACGCTGCAGACGGCTTTCGCAAGCGCTTCGGCGCTGAAGACCGCGATTGCCGAAGGTCAGCACGCGTTGTCGGTCAGGCTGTGCGACTCGGCGGCGAACTGCTCGACGTCGGAAGGTGTGTCGCTCACGGCCGATTACTCGCCGGTTGGGGTCGTTTTGCTGGCACCGAATGCAAGCGCAACTCCGTTCACCGGTGGCGATCTTGTGTGCATCCAGTGGGACGGGGACGAGCTGGCAAGCGGCTTCACCAAGACCGAGCTTCGCTACTCGACCGACGGTGGAGCCACGTACCCGAACCTGATCGCCGACAACCTGGCGGTCGACGGCACGCTGGGATGTGGTGAGATCGGCGGTGGCTACGACTGGACCGTCCCCGCGACGAACACCACGGGCTTGCGCGTTCAGGCTAGGACGCTGGATGCCTACACCAATGAGGGCAAGGCAGCCTCGGCCTCCAACATGGAGATCAAGACCATCACGCAGACGGTGCTATCGATCGCCGCGACCCCGACGTCGCTGGTGTACGGCCCGAACGCAACGATCTCCGGCGCATTGACCGGCAACGGTTTCGCGGTTGCCGGCAAGACGGTGACGATCCAGCGCAAGCTTGTCGGCTCCAGCAGCTACACGACGCTGACGTCGCTTACGACCAGCAGCACAGGTCAGTACTCCTACACATTCAAGCCGGCGTCGACCGCCGAGTACCGAGCCGTCTTCGAAGGCAGCGGCCCTTATCTGGCGTCGCAGAGCCTGATCAAGAAGATCAACGTTGCGGTTGCCGTTCCTTCGACGGTCAACGCGACGACGCTCAAGCCGGGGCAGACATTCACGATCCGCGGGTCCGTTCTGCCGGCTCATCCCGGCAAGCAGGTCTGGTTCCAGGCCTATCTGTCCGGCAAGTGGACGACGCTGTCGAAGCAGACTCTGGGGTCCACGGCCAGCTTCGTCTTCAGCTACAAGGCCACCAGCGCCAAGCAACTGCTTTTCCGGGTGGCGTTCCCGACGCAGGACGCCGACCACGCCTGGAACATCAGCCAGCGCTACATGGTCA
>JBKKBA010000518.1:0-5760 GCA_046714275.1 Actinomycetota bacterium | reverse complement strand
GAAAGCTACCGAGAATTTCGCGGTGGCATCCGCGTCCGGCTTTACGTGCGGCGCTAGACGCTTGCCCGCTCTGGCTGATCATTGATGTCGAGCGATGATCCTGCGCGCAACGCTCGAACGATCGCCCACGCCAGCAAGATCGCGACGGCCAGCATTCCCCATACTCCGAAGCCGGCGCGAATCTTGATGTAGGTCAGCCAGGCGCCACCGCGCCATCCCGGCGCTAGGGCGGCAAGATACATCCCCGAGAGCAGAATCATTCCGGCGAAAAGAAGGCGCGCCTGTCGCTCGCGATAAGCCATGGCGGCCAGCGGAAGCAACAGGGCGCCGTACCATGGAAGCACGTAGGAAGCGCCGAAGAAGAATACGGCCGATCCCGCAACAACGGCGCCGGCCCGGCTGTTCCACCTTCCCACAAGGGCGACCAGCGCAGCCACGGTGACCACGGCGGCAAGCACCCAAGCGGGCGCGGAGGTCAACGGCGTGATGTTTCGGGCTGGGTCCCTTGCGGCCGCCAGGCGTAACAGTTGATGCGGCATCTCCCAAATCGAAAACCCGACCGAGTCGCTTGCGCGCAGGACCGGGCCCAGCGCGGCTGCCCCACCCATGAAAATGTAGGCGACCATGATCAGACCCAGAACCATCGCTCCCATCTTCAGCGCATCGATCGCGCGCCCGCGCCGCAGAAGAACCAGTCCAAATATGGCGATCGGCAGCAGCGCCGTGAGCTTCACCAGGGCGGCGAACGCCGCGACCGACGCGGCCATCTGCCATCGGCCCTTCTGGAACAGCACTACCATTGCCAGAAGCGCCACGCCGGCCAGGATGTCGTTGTGAGCGCCGTTGACCACCATTGCCGCGACGATGGGGTTCAACCCAAGAAATGCCATGGCCGCCGCCGGCGCCTTTCGACGCGCCAGCAGAAGCAATGAGGCAAGGACGGCTGCTGCGGCAAGACCCTGAAAGAGCAGACGGGCCGTCAGCGGTGAATCGCCGGCAACCCCGGCGATTCCTGCCGAGATCGCAACGAACGCCGGGCCGTAGACGGTCCCATCGTTGCGCCAGATCGGGCGCACCCGCTCAAGGAACGGATCGCCGGCAAACTCCGCCGGCGCATGGAGCGCCGGGTTCTGGTGATGTACGGCCAAGATGCGACCGTGGAACCAGTACGCCCACACATCGTCAGAGTTGGACGGCGGAGCGGCCACCATCAACGTCAGCAGGACGATCGAAGCCCCCAGAACCAGGCGCCGTGTCAGTTCGCGACGCCGGGCGATCAGAATCCCAAGGGGGATGAAGCACAGGGTCGCCATCCCTAACAACAGCATGTGAAGGCGTGAGCGTTCGACAGGAACGAAGACCGCCGCCGTGGTGAGACCGATGGTTGCCGCCAGAAGGGCGCCGGCGGCAACCCAAACCATGAAGCCATTACCTCTTTGACGGGACCCCTTTTCTAAGGGCGTCCTTTCATTGTTTGCCATTCAGCGGCCGGCGAAGGCCGGGGCGACCTCGGTCGCAAATCGTTCCAGGGATTCGGTCGCCGGATAGTCGGGGAACCACGGAATCACCCCTTCACATCCCAGATCGACGTACTCGCCGATCCGGTCGATCACCTGCTGTGCGGTGCCGATCAAGTGCTGGGTGACTCGCTCCTGGTCGGCTTGGCCGAAGATCGATGGGCGCGCGGCGATCATGGCCTTCAGGCCTGCTTCGTCGCCGGCGATCAGCGCTTCGCAATGCATCGACAGCTTTACCTGGGCCGGATCGCGCCCAACGGATTCGCAATGACCACGGAGCACGTCGCGCTTGCGCGCAAACTCAGCGGGCGTGCCCATGAAGTTGGCCCAGTCTGCGTGCCGCGCCACGATCTTCAACGTCACCTGCGGACCGCTTCCACCGATCCAGATCGGCGGGCGCGGCTGCTGGATCGGCTTTGGGTCGCACAGCGCATCCGTGACGCTTGCATACTTTCCCTCATAGGTCGCGCGCTCATCACGCCACATCCGCTCGACGATGTTGACGGTGTCGCGAAGGTAACCCAGGCGTTCCCTTGGCTCGGGAAAGCCGTAGCCGTAGGAGTTGAACTCTTCCCAGTACCAGCCCGCACCCAGCCCCATCTCCAGCCGGCCGCCGCTTGCGACATCCACGGTCGCCGCGATCTTGGCGAGCAGGGCCGGGTTGCGGTACGGCGTGCACGTGACCATCTGGCCCAAGCGGATGCGTTCGGTGCGCATGGCGATCGCCGCCAGCGAGGTCCAGCATTCGAAGACGGTGGTGCCGGGTGTTGCCGGCGGCGGGACGGCATGGAAATGGTCGTAGAGCCAGACCGAGTCCAGGCCGAGCGACTCGCATCGCTGCGCGATCGCAATCATCGTGTCGAAGGCTTCCTTCGGAGGAAGACCTTCCAAGTCGTGCTTCCAGCCTTGCGGGACCAGCGCGCCGAAGTGCACGTTGCCTCCTTTCGGCTTGGGCGTCCACGCCGGTCGCCGCGCTCAGGCTACAGGACCGGATGGAACGCGCGGCGCTCCTGCGCAGGGTCGGCGGCGGGTTGGTCGGACCGGACGTGCACGCCTCGCGACTCGGTTCGCGCGATTGCGGCGCCGATGATCGCGCGGCACAGCGCCGAATGGCCGGGCGCATCCGACAACTCTTCGGCGCCGGAGCGAAGCGACGCGGCGCTGCGGACCGGCCCGCACGCGTCCCACATCACGTCGGGAATACCGGGCGGCGGCGCGCCCAGCGGATCCGGGCCGTCGTCGGGAAGGCCCGGCGCCTCCGGCGCGCCTGCCAGAGCCGCGCCGACCCGGCGTCCGACGACCACGGCTTCCAGCAGCGAGTTGCCGGCCATCCGGTTGGCGCCGTGCATGCCCGTAGCGGCACACTCCCCCGCCGCGAACAAACCGGGAAGGCTGGTCACACCGTGCGCATCGGCGGCCACCCCACCGATGAAGTAATGCGCAGCCGGGTACACGGGCAGCGGCTGGGTGACCGGGTCGAAGCCGTGCCTGCGCGCACCTTCCACAATGGTTGGATACCGCTCCTCCAGCGACGGCAGCCCGCGGCAGTCCAGCCATGCTCCCCCGCGATCCAGGATCGCTTTGGCCACCAGATGCCGAGGACCAAGCTCGTCCACGAAACGCTGGCCGCGCTCGTCCAGCAGGATTGCCCCGTCGCCCCGTAGAGCTTCGGTCAACAACACGCGCTGCGCGCCCTCGGTCGCAAGGGCCGTCGGATGAAACTGCATGAACTCCAAGTCGGCGACGGTCACGCCGGCCGCCATCGCCAGGGCAATCCCATCGCCGGTCGCGCCGCTGGCGTTGGTGGTTGCCGCCCAGAGCGCGCCGGCCCCCCCGCTGGCCAGCAAGGTGACGCGCCCCAGCACCGGCCCGTTGTCGCTGAGCACGCCGGAACAGCGGCCGTCGCGAAGCCCCAAGGCAACGGCGCGGGAGCGGATCCGGCTGGCCTTCCCCAGCGCCGCCGCACGCAGCGCCCGAACGATTTCGGCGCCGGTCGCATCGCGCCAATGAACGCTCCGCGGGACGCTCTGGCCGCCCTCGCGGGCCAGGTGAAGCTCGCCGCGATCGTCCCGATCGAACGCACACCCAAGCTTGACCAGCCACGCGACCGCATCGGGACCTTCGCCACACACATCGTCGACGATGGCTTCGTCACAGAGCCCGGCGCCGGCGGCGACCGTGTCGGCGGCGTGCCGTTCCGGCGAGTCCTCGGGACCGACGGCCGCGGCCAGCCCACCCTGGGCCAGCGGCGAGGATCCCGCGCCGGCTTCTCCCTTGTCCACCACGGCGATGCGCGCGCCTTCGGGCGCACTCAACGCGGCGGCCAGGCCGGCAACCCCACCGCCGACGATCACCAGATCGTATGGCTCGTCCACAACGATCATCGTAGCCCAGCCGAACGCACCGCCAGGGTGGTCCAGGCGGCAAGGCGGGAGCGCGAGGAGGACCCGCGGGCTACAGGCGCCAGCGGGGGCGGAGCCAGGTGCGGCGGCCGCAGCCTGGGCACTTGAGGTACGCGGGGTGGCGACGTGGCACGGTCAGCCAGAACGGGAACGCCAAGCGGGGCAGCTCGCGCAGCCGCACCGGCGACTCGCGACGGCATCCCGAGCATTCAAGCGTCAAGGTGCCGATCGGCCCCGTGGCTCGGGCGCCGACGCTGAACAGGGCGCGCTTTCCCAGCGGATCGGGTTCGCGCTGGCGACGCGAATATTCGGCCAGTTGCTCTTCGATCAGGGAACGGTCCCAGTCGGCCGGCCCGCCGTGCACGGTCCGCTCCGTCATGTGACGCTCGCTTGGACTTCGGCAGGCACCGGCTGGGGGATGCCGGCGATCTGGCTGGCGATCTGCCGGTATGCGCGCGTGCCCGCATGCGACGGAGCGAACTTCAGCATCGAGCGTCCCGAGCGCGGCGCCTCGGCGAACCGGATCGACTTGCGGATCGGCGGTTCGAAAACCGGAAGCCGGTAGCGGCGCGACACGTCGTCTAAGACCTCTTGCCCGTGCGAGGTGCGCGCGTCGAACATCGTCGGAAGGATCCCCGCCACGCTGAGGTTCCGGTTGGTCAGCCGTTTGATGTCGTCGATCGTAGCCAGCAACTGACCGACGCCACGGTGGGACAGCGCTTCGCACTGCATCGGGATGATGACCTCGGCGGCGGCCGTCAGCGCGTTGATGGTCAACACGCCCAGAGACGGCGGGCAATCCACGAAGATGAAGTCGTAGTAGCCCTGCACGTCGTCCAGCGCCGCGTTCAACGTGTACTCCCGGCCGGTCCGCGTCAGCAAGTAGGCCTCGGCGCCGGCAAGATCGATGTTGGCCGGTACCAGGTCGACCTCGGCCAGTTGGGTGACGGTCTTGCCGATCGGCATCCGGCCCACCAGCACATCGTGGATCGTCGCGTCGATCGTGTCGGGATCGAGCCCCAGAGAAAAGGTCAGGCAGGCCTGGGGATCCAGGTCGACGGCCAGGACGCGCGGCCCAAGCTCCGCGATCGCGGCCGCCAGCGCCAGCACCGACGTCGTCTTGGCGACGCCACCCTTCTGGTTGGCCACAGCGATAACGCGAGCCATTTGATCCCCTCTCCCGGGACGTGGGCGCCGGGGGCACCATACTCCCCAACCCGGCCCTAGATGGCAAGCCGTGAAAAATCGGACGGAACGTTTGACTACACTCCGCCCGCCATGCCGGAGTTCGACCCAACCAAGCTCCCCGCGCCTCCCGCGAAGGCGGGCGGGCTTCACGGCGGACGGATTGCGGCGGCGGCGTTGCGCGCAGGCGGCGTCGACACGATCTTCGCCCTTCCCGGCGGCCACATCCTGGGGCTACTGGACGGCTGCGTGGACGAGGGCATCCGCATTGTGGATTGCCGGCACGAAGGGGCCGCCTCGATGGCGGCGGAAGGGTGGGCCCTGGCCACCGGCCGCACCGGCGTGGTCGCGGTAACGGCCGGACCCGGCTTTGCCAACGCGCTGACTGGGTTCGTCGATGCCGGCGTGTGGACGCTGCCGATGCTGCTGATCGCCGGCCGGACCGGCTTGCGGCAGGCGGGACGCGGCGCGGTGATGGACGTAGATCAGCGCGCGATCGTTGCTCCCGTCGCGAAATGGACAGCGACCTGTTACGACACCGCACGGATCGGCGACTACGTGTCGCAGGCGCTGTATCGCGCGCGCACGGGCAAACCGGGAGCCGTCTACCTGGAGATTCCGCAGGACGTGTTCATGGCGACCACGATGCCGGCGGT
>JBKKBA010000517.1:0-5417 GCA_046714275.1 Actinomycetota bacterium | reverse complement strand
CGATACGATCGAGCGCGCCACCCCGGGCGACTCGGACCGCGACGGCAAGTAAGTAGTACAAGGGCTTGTCGCACCCGCGAAGGCGGGTGCCCAAGCCCTTCTTACGTCAGGGTCTTGTGATAGAATGCGGCCACACAGTCAGGTAGTGAAGTCTCAGTCCTCCTCTCCCAGAGGAGCCCAATTCCCTTCCTTGATATCGTGCCCGTCGCCTGGGCCGGGTTCCGCTCTGGCAAATCGATAGGAAGGTTATTGAACATGGCTACCGGTACCGTAAAGTTCTTCAACGACGCCAAAGGTTTCGGCTTCATCACCCCGGATGCGGGCGGCAAGGATCTCTTCGCCCACCACACCGAAATCCAGATGAGCGGGTTCAAGTCGCTCAAGGAAAACCAGAAGGTCGAGTTCGAAGTCAAGGAAGGCCCGAAGGGCCCCGCGGCGACGAATATCCGCACCGTCGGCTGAGCGTAACCGCGCTTAGCGCGGCATACTTGGCAAAGGCCCGGGCGACCGGGCCTTTTTCACATCGAAAGGGGATGTCTGATGGCGAAGCCGAATTACGCGTTCCAGAAGCGACAACGGGAGCTGGCCAAGAAGCAGAAGAAGGAGGCCAAGCAGAAGATGAAGGAAGCGGAGAAGGCCGCCGACCAGCCGGCCGAGGCGGGCGCCACGACCGAGTCGAACTCCCCGGACGACCTCAAGCCCGTGGCTTGATTAAGTTGCCCTTGCGCATGCGGTAGCGGATGCGCAGGTTGCACCCGGGCGCTTCGATCGCGATGGCCCGTCACCCCGGGCGCTGCAATCGCAGCGATGGCCCGGGGCCCAATTTGCCTTTTTGAGTGCCCTAATCCATTGGATCGCTTTCCCGTCCCAATGGCTTATCCTGCTCAAATCATGAAAACCAACGCCCGCTTGGTCTTCGTCATTCTCGCCGCGCTCCTCCTGCCCAGCTGCGCGAGCCCTCGCACCGACTCCCAAACGGAATGGGACCGCGCCCAATGCAACCAGATCATCGATCGTGCCGCTCGCGAGAAATGCATCGAGCGCTTGGGCGACAAGCCCGAGCGGCGCAATCAACGCAGGTAGACGTCATCCCGGACGCTGCACTCGCGCGGGCAGTCGTCATCCCGGACGCTGCAATCGCAGCGATGGTCCGGGATCCAATCAATTTCTCGACAGCTTCTCCGCCAACCACACCTTGATGAGCGATTGGTAAGGAACGTCGCGCTTGTTGGCCTCGAGCTTGATCCGTTCCAGGAGGTAGACGGGGAGGCGAAGCGATATGGCCTGGGTCGCGACCTTGATATTCGGGAAGCGTGCAAGCGGCCCCTTGCTCCACTCAACGTATTCCGTGGAATCACGGCCCCGCGCTTGCCAGAAGGCGCGCTCCTGTGCCTCGGAGCGGAGCTCAGGAACGCGCTTAAGCGGCCTTTTCATGGACCAACCCTCTCCCGTTCCGTGCATCGGACGCCCTGAAATGATGCCACGGTGATCGTGGAGGCGTGGTCATCGGGACGCTGCAGTCGCGCGGATAGACGTCATCCCGGACGCTGCAATCGCAGCGATGATCCGGGATCCAGTTTCCTAAATGAGGCTCGCCTGCCCGTCGTTCGCCGCGACGTAACGCCGGCGCGGCGCCTTCGATCCCCGGATCGGCCGCAGCGAAGCATCCAACGCCACCGCCTCCAGGCGCCGCGTCCCGTCCGTCGCCATCCGCGGTCCGCAGAGCGAGCGCACCCACCAACGCCCCGGCCCGTCCTGCCGCAGCACCTCGACGAGAACGCCGTGGTTCGAGCTCACCTCGGCCTTGACCACGAAGGCCAGGTCTCCGACTTTGCACTTCATCTTTCCCTCCTGACGAGTGGTACAGCGCCGCCATCATCTCGCCCGCGAAGCTCACCACGTGAGCCACTCCTTGTCGCACCCGCGTAGGCGGGTGCCAATCAGCCTGAACGTCCCCCCCGTAACCGAGTCTTACGGGAACTCAAGGAGAAAACCATGCGTAACACCCTGATTGCCGCCCTGATCCTGGCTGGAACGATTGCCCTGCCGTCCACCGCCGCGGTGAGCGTCAGCATCGGCATCAACCTTCCCGCCTATCCCGTGCTGCAGCGAGTGCCGGGTTATCCCGTGTACTACGCGCCACGCCTGAATTCGAACTACTTCTTCTACGACGGTTTGTATTGGGTCTACGAGCGAGACAACTGGTACGCGAGCCCCTGGTACAACGGCCCGTGGGACATGGTCGATCGCTACGAGGTGCCGGTCTATCTCCTGCGCGTGCCCGTGCGCTACTACCGCAGCGCCCCGGTGTACTTCCGGGAATGGCGTGCCGATGCGCCGCCGCATTGGGGTGACCATTGGGGCTCGTCGTGGGAGCAGCGCCGTAGCGGTTGGGACCGTTGGGACCGTCGCTCCGTGCCTTCCGCGGCACCGCTGCCGGTGTACCAGCGCCAGTACTCGGGCGACCGCTATCCGGACCGCTCGCAGCAGATCGTGATCCACACCCAGAGCTACCGTTACGAGCCGCGCGAAGTCGTCGTGCAGCAGCGCTACCAGCAGCAGCGCGCCTCCGTTCCGGCCACGCAACTGCAGTCGCAACCGCAGGCGCAACGCGAGGTGCAACGCTCTCGCGCCACGGTGCAGCAGGCCCCACCCCCGCCGATCGCACAGGCGCCGGTCCAGCGAGGACATCCTCCCGGCCAGGCCAAGGGCTGGGAAGGCGCGGACCGTCCTCCGGGCCAGGCAAAGGGCTGGGACAAGGAGCGGCGTGACGAGGGCCGTGGCAAAGACGGCCGTGAGAAGGAAGACAGGGGCAGGGGCAAGCGCGACAAGGATTGATTCGTCACCCCGGGCGTCGCAATCGCGACGATGGCCCGGGGCCCAATCTCCCTGCGCTACTCGGCCCACCCGCCCGAACGGCGCGAGTAGTGCCTCGTCCAACATGACAACTCTTTGAGGAGACTGTCATGGGACTGCTCGACGTTCTCAGCCAATACCGGCAACAACCGAACCGCCCGCCGCCGCATGTCCTGGATGACTTCGACCAGGTCGCGCGCGAAGCGGAGCCGGCGGACCTCGAGTACGGCCTCGAAGAGGCCTTCAACTCCGACGACACGCCGCCCGCCGAAGAGATGATCGGGCAGCTCTACGAGCGCTCCGACGACGACACGCGCGCGGGCCTGCTGAACGAGATCCTGGGATCGCTCGGTGGCGGTGCCGCCGCGGGCGCACTCGGCGGCGGACTGCTCGGCGGCTTGTTGCGCGGACAAGGCAACCACCGCATCTCTCCCCAGGAAGCGCATCAGATCTCTCCCCGCGAAGTCCAGGCCGCGGCCGGGCAAGCCGCGCAGAAGAGCCCCAGCGTCATCCAGGCGGCGAGCCGCTTCTACGCGCGCCATCCCCGGCTGGTGCAGACCCTGGGCCAGGCCGCGCTCGCGATCCTCATGCGCGGAATGGCGCGTCGCCGGCGGGTCTAGGTTGCACCCGCCCCCAACAGCTGGAACCGCGGCAGCTTCGCCGCCGCCTTGTCGAACGTGGCCACGCGCTCGGCGCCGTGCGCGGCGGCCACCTCGCCAATCAGGGCATCGCTGAAATCCGCGCCCGACCCTTCCCACGCCCGCAGCGCCTTCCACGCAACCTCGGCCGACTCCACGACGATTTGCTTGGTGCCCAGCAGGCCCTCGACGACGGTTCGAATGCGGGCGCGGTCGGCCCCATACGCCTCGGCCAGCACCCAGCAGATCTCGCAAAGGGTGATGGCGCTGATGAAGCCGGGATTCTCGGCCGAGAGGGTCTTTTCGAAGAGGCGCGTCGCCGCAGCGGCCTGGCGCGGATCGTCCTGGGTGAGGTAGCGAACGACGACGTTCGTGTCGAGCCCGATCACTTGCGTGCGGCGCCGCGAGCCACGGCCCGGTTCATCTCCTCCACGCTCACGGGCCTGGCTGGCTTGGCAACCAGGCCCTTCAGGTGGCGCACGTCGCGCGTGGATGCGACCACCGTGTAGACACCGGTCGCCTGGGCAACAAACTCCACGCGATCGCCGGCCTCCACGCCCAAGGCGTCCCGCACCTCCTTGGGAATGGTGATCTGGCCCTTGCTGGTGATGGTCGCAGTCGCCATGCCTTACTATAAAGTAAGGAATGACGAAATGTCAAGGTGCTGTCCCTGCCGTAATATCCCTCCGTGAGGAGGGATAGCGATGCTCAACCGAGCCGAAGGCCGCGAATGGAAACCCACCGAGCACCCGGGAGTGGACCGGGCGCTCTTCCGCTACAACGACACCGGCGGCCGCTCATCCTTCGTGCGGCTGAAGAAGGGCTCGCGCGTGCCCACCCACGCGCACCACGGCACCGAGGAAGTGGTCGTCATCTCCGGCAAGGTCACCCTCGGGGACATCGCGATGAGCGAAGGCGACTACCTCTTCACCGAGCCAGGCGACGAGCACGACGTGGTCGCGGTCACCGATGCGGTGATCTTCGTGTCGTCGCAGAAGGCAACGCCGCTGAAGTAGCCCGTCACCCCGGGCGTCGCAATCGCGACGCTGGCCCGGGGCCCGATTCCTTCGGAGGCACAGCCTTGGTCGACATCACGAAATCAGTCACAGGTGGCAGAGGTGTTCCATCGGCCCTGAGAATCTCGACGATCTCCTCGGCGATTTGGCAGAGCTCGTCGTAGACCGCCCGGGGGTCGGCGCCGTGGCAACCCCCGTAAGTTAGATCGGGAATCGTGCCGACGAAGCACTTGTCCTCCTCCGACCACTGCACGATCTTGGCGTATCGATCCGCGTCCTTCATGATTTCGAGTCCTCGATTGCCGACTTCACCTGCTTGATCTGGTAGGCCTTGGCGTCGTCCCCAAGCTTTCCGGATATTGTCACCGTTTTTGCAATTTTCGGGTGCTCGAAGGTTCGATGACTCCCGCGACCGCCACGGTTCGAAAACCCGGCGCGCTCGAGCTCTGAAATCAGTTCGCGAATCTTCGGAGGCATGGAAACGAAACGCCGCCACGCTGTGATTCGCTGACGCCAACTTGCGGCCGCAACTTGCGTCCTCAAGTTTGCAAACCCCTGATTCCCGGTCCGAATCGTCGATGCTGCTTGGGCGCATCCACCGCTTTGCTATCATCCCCCCACGGTAGCTCACCCCGTGAGCCTCCCGCCCCGCACCCTCGAGGCATGCGAATCACCGTGGACCGCACCGAGCGCTTCTACAAGATCGACCAGCTCCTCCAGTCGCGCCGGCCTGGGGTAGTGCCGATAGCGACCTTCCTGGACGAGCTGGATGTCTCGCTAGCCACCTTCAAGCGCGACCTCGAGTACCTGCGCGATCGCCTCTACGCGCCCATCGTCTGGGACCGCGAGCAGAACGGCTATCGCTTCGAGGCGAAGGAGGCGGTCGAGGGCCATGCGTACCAGCTCC
>JBKKBA010000516.1:0-4044 GCA_046714275.1 Actinomycetota bacterium | reverse complement strand
GTCCGGATGTATCTCAAAGAGATCGGCCGGGTCCCGCTGCTGACCGGCGCGCAAGAAGTCTTCCTGGCCAAGCGAATCGAAGCCGGGCTGGAAGCCGGGCCGCACCTGACGGGCGAAAAGCGCCCGGCAACCGCGGGCGAGCTGGCGGCGCTGGCCCACAAGGCTGCGCTGGAAGAGCGGGCGCTGATCGGCGGACGCATGCCCTCGCCGGAAAAGGCCCGCGAGATCCTGCGGCATATCGAGCGCGAAGGCCACAACGCCAAGAAGCGGCTGATCGAATCCAACTTGCGGCTGGTCGTGTCGATCGCCAAGCGCTACGTCGGGCGGGGCCTGCTGTTCCTGGACCTGATCCAAGAGGGCAATCTGGGCCTGATCCGCGCGGTCGAGAAGTTCGACTATTCCAAGGGCTACAAGTTCTCGACCTATGCCACGTGGTGGATTCGCCAGGCGATCACGCGCGCGATCGCCGATCAGGCCAGAACGATCCGGATCCCCGTTCACATGGTCGAGACCATCAACAAGCTGGTCCGGATTCAGCGCTCTTTGATGCAGGACTTGGGGCGCGAGCCGTTCCCCGAAGAGATCGCGCGCGAGATGGAGCTTCCCGTCGAAAGGGTTCGCGAGATTCAGAAGGTCGCGCTGGAGCCGGTGTCGCTGGAAACACCGATCGGCGAAGAAGAGGACTCGCACCTGGGCGACTTCATCGAGGATCGGGGAGCCGTCGTTCCGGTGGACGCCGCGTCGTTCATCCTGCTGCAGGAACAGTTGGAAGGCGTCTTGGGGTCCTTGTCGATGCGCGAGCAGAAGGTCATCCAGATGCGTTTCGGCTTGATGGATGGCCACCAGCGGACGCTGGAAGAGGTCGGTCGCGAATTCGGGGTCACGCGGGAACGCATCCGCCAGATCGAATCCAAGACGCTGTCGAAGCTGCGCCACCCGTCGCGTTCGCAGAAGCTGCGCGACTATCTGGAGTAGGGCTTTTCCTTGTTTCTTTTGCCAGCCGCTATCCTTCCGCGCTGATGCTGCGAATCCGAACGCTTCCCCTTGTGGCGGTTCTGGCGCTTTCCGCGTGCATCGGGTCGTCGTCGGACCAGACGCTGCCCGTGCCGTCCCGGTCCACCAGTCTGCGGGACTTGGTGACGCCGGGCTCGCCCCGATGGCGCGCGCTGGCACCGGCGCCACAGGCTCGGCAAGAAGTTGCCGCAACCACGCTGGGTCGCGTCGTGTACGTGGCCGGCGGGTTGACCGCGGCAGGCGCGACCAACCGCGTCGATCTCTATTCAATGGCGGCCGACAAGTGGTCGGCGGGGCCGCCGCTGCCGGAGAAGGTGCATCACGCGACGGCCGCAACCTTGGGCGACACCGTGATCGTGATCGGCGGCTTCGATGCGTCCAGCCGTCCCAGCGCCAAGGTTTGGGCGTTGGTCGCCGGTGCTTGGAAGCCTATGGCTGCGTTGTCCGAGCCAAGGGCCGCGGCCGTTGCGGTGGTCGTCGCCGGGAAGATTTTCGTGCTGGGCGGGCAAGGGATCGGTCGCTTGGTGGCGCAGGTCGAAGTGTTCGAGCCGATTCCAAAGGGTGCACCCGGCGTAGCTCCCGTTCCTTCCGGGCAGTGGGTACGCAAGGCATCGATCCCGACGCCGCGGCATCACGTCGCGGCGGCGGCAGACGGCAAACGGATCTGGGTGTCGGGCGGCCGCGTGCCGGCCGGGGGCGCCGGTCCCGATCGCAATGTCGCCGCTTTCGAGGTCTACGACCCCGCAAAGGACGCGTGGTCCAAGCTTCCGAACGTGCCGACGGCGCGCAGCGGACACGGATCCGGGTTCATCAAGGGGCGCGTCGTCGTTGTGGGTGGCGAGGACCCGGGCGTTGAAGGGCCATCGATTGTGGTGACCGAGGACTTCGATCCCGCAACCGGCGCATGGGGGCGCAGGTTCCCCGGCATGTTCCGGCCGCGTCACGGAGTCGGGACGGCGATCGAAAACGAAGCACTGTACGTGTTGGTGGGCGGCTCGCGCACCGGAGGATCGCCCAGCGAAGACGTAGACGTGCTCGTCAGTCCGTGATCCCTTGACCGTGCGTTCGCGCGATTCGTTGCCGGCGATCAATGCCCAGGTGGTTTCCTGCGTGGCGTGCCCCCGGCTGGTGGAATGGCGGCAGCAGGCAGCGCGCGAAGCACCGGCTCGGTTTCTCGATGATCGGTATTGGGCGCGTCCGCTTGCCGGATTCGGCGATCCCCAGGCCGCGCTGTTGGTCGTCGGCCTGGCGCCGGCCGCGCACGGCGGCAACCGAACGGGACGCATCTTCACCGGCGACCGCTCGGGCGACTGGCTCTTCCGCGCGCTCTACAAGGTCGGCTATGCCAACCAGCCGCACTCGGTCGCGCGCAACGACGGGCTGACGCTGAAGGACGCGTACGTATCGGCGGTCGTTCGATGCGCGCCGCCGGCCAACAAACCCACGCCCGCAGAGCGAGACGCATGCCTGGGGTACCTGGTCCGGGAACTCAACGCGCTCAAACGGCTTCGAGTCATCGTCGCGCTGGGAGGCTTCGCTTGGGACGGGGTTGTGCGCGCGGTGTCATCGGTCGGGGATCGCGTCACGCCGAAGCCTGCGTTCGGACACGGCGCCGAAGCCCGGGTCGGGCGATGGACGCTGATCGGCTCGTACCACCCCAGCCAGCAGAACACCTTCACCGGAAAACTCACCGAACCCATGCTCGACGCCGTGTTCAACGCGGCGCGCCGCCTGACGTCGTAGCTCCTCAAGCGGTGACGTTCCCGCGGGAACGTCACGATGTTCACACTTCTTCTGCTCATCCGGCGCCGGCGCGATGACCCGCCAATTTCGTCCGCTTCTTCACGATGTGCCGGGACTGGACGGGATGGGCTTTCGCCACGATTCTCGTCCGAGCCCCGATCCCGGAACACGGACCGCACGCTCGGACTTGGGTCGGACGGCCTTCCTCAGTCCATAACCTTGACAGCGGTAAGGGATTTAGGTTGGTTTATCCATTGACAGCATCTAGAGGTGTCGGCGATCATGGACAAAGAGTTTCGCAAGGTGATTCGCCGGGCGGAGCGTCAAGGGTGGCGGATCAAGGCGACGAAGAAGGGCTCTATGTTGTTTCCGCCGGACGGGACCAAAGAGATCGTCACGATTCACGGGACCCCTTCGGATCACAGGGCTTTCAACAACTTCATGACGCGTATGAATGCGTCCGGCTACCGGGACAAAGAATGAAGAGCGTTGATTGGAGCGTCAGCCTTTCCGGCCTGTATGTGCAGGACGGGGATCCGCGTGACCCGGATGATGTCGCGTTGGATCTGGCCGAAGCGCTGAGCGAGCACCAGGCTGCCGTGGGGCATCGCGGCCAGCGATTCAGCGTCACGCTGACGCTTCGTGCCGCCGACGTTGATCGAGCGTTTCGCGATGCCACGAAGATCGTCGTCGGAACCTTGCGCCGGCTGTTGCCGGGTGGAAGGGGCAACATTTCGATTTCTTCGGCCGAGGCGATAACGCACGCCGACTTGGCCGTGCGGCTGGCGAAGCCGACGATTCCGCCGTTGGTCGGCGTGCACGAGGCAGCGGAGATCCTAGGTGTCTCCAAGCAACGGATCGCGGATCTGGCGGCCACGTCGAAGAGCTTCCCCCGGCCGGTCGCGCAGCTTGCCGGTGGTCGCATCTGGCCACGGTCGGCCATCGAAGCGTTCCGGTCGACGCGCACCGGCAAGCCCGGGCGTCCCCGCTCCTCTGCGACGCCTGCGCGGAAGCGCCTCTCGCGTCCGCTGGGCCGGGCGACCGACGAGTAGGGCACACCTACCTATGCGGCCATACCTGGAGAAGGAGCAGCGAAGGCTCATGGCTGACGCTTATGCCGCGGCCGCGCAGGACCCGTCCTTCCTTGCCGACGTTGAACAGGTTCAGCGCGATTTTGCGCCGTCGGATGAGGAAGCCTTCAAGCCATGACCGATATCGCACGTTGAACCATCGTCGCGGCGGGGCGGGGGGCGGGAGCCCCCCCACCCCCCCCCCCCAGGATTTAAT
>JBKKBA010000515.1:0-4435 GCA_046714275.1 Actinomycetota bacterium | reverse complement strand
CCGGCGGCGCCTACATCCCGGCCTTCTGCGACGTCGTGGTGATGGTGGAAGGCAACGCCTCGATGTACCTGGGATCCGACCGGATGGTCGCCCAGGTCATCGGCGAGAAGGTCTCGCTGGAGGATATGGGCGGGGCGCGGATGCACTGCACCGTGTTGGGGTGCGGCGACGTGCTGGTGGACGACGAGCCCGAGGCGATCACGTGGGCGCGGCGCTACTTGTCGTACCTGCCGTCGAACTACCAGCAGCAGCCGCCCGTGGAGGCGGCGTCCGCGCCGTCGTCCACGCGCGACCCTGCCGAGATCATCCCACCGAACCAGAACAAGCCCTTCGACATGCGCGAGCTGATCGACACCATCGTCGATGCCGATACCTGGTGCGAGATCAAGCAACTGTTTGCCGCCGAGCTGCTGACCGGGCTGGCCAGAATCGAGGGACGCGTGGTCGGCATCCTTGCCAACCAGCCGAAGGTGAAGGGCGGCGTGCTGTTCGTGGACTCGGCCGACAAGGCTGCCCGCTTCATCTGGCTGTGCGACGCGTTCAGCGTCCCTCTGCTCTTCCTGAGCGACGTGCCCGGCTTCATGGTCGGCAGCGCGGTCGAGCGGCAGGGCATCATCCGGCACGGTGCCAAGATGATCAGCGCCGTCAGCGAGGCGACGGTCCCGAAGCTCTGCGTCGTCGTTCGGAAGGCCTACGGCGCCGGTCTGTATGCGATGGCCGGACCCGCCTTCGAACCCGAAGCGACCATCGCTCTGCCGAACGCGATGATCGCGGTGATGGGACCCGAGGCGGCCGTCAACGCCGTCTACGCCAACAAGATCGCCGAAATGCCCGAAGCCGATCGCGAAGCCTTCGTCGAAGCCAAGCGTGAGGAGTACCGGGCCGACATCGACATCTACCGGCTGGCCGGGGAGATGATCGTGGACGAGATCATTCCGCCTCAGGAGTTGCGCGCGGCGATCGCCCGCCGCCTGGGTGCCACCGACGGCCGGGACAGGCAGCGCCCGCCGAAGCGCCGGCCGATCACCCCGGTCTAAACGTCAAAGCGACAACCGGCACCCCTCACGCAGGACTCAGGCGGCTCGAAGAGAATCTTTAGGTCTGGTCGTTGCGCAAGCTTGCTTGCGTTCGGCACACTTGCGCAGCACCGCTTGTTGTCAAAGCGGACTTTCCTGCGTCGCCGGTCTTAGCGGCGCGCACGGAAAACCAGGATGAAGCGGCAGGCGCGCGCCCCGGGGAGGGGGTGGCGCGTTGTTGGGTCAACAGAGGGGAACCAGAAGCGTGCGTCGATTCCTGATCGTTGCTGCCGTTTTGTTGGTCGTCCCGTCGGCTCTGAATCCTGCCGGCGCCGCGACGGCCACCGGCTTCCGTGTGCCCGCCGGGTACCGAACGGCTGCCTGGACGCGGCTGGCCGGCGGCGTGGACCAGGTCGCGTTCCGGCGCGACGGCGCCGTCAACGCCCAGGCCATCCAGGTTGCGCGAATCGATCCGGCGTCCGGCTATGGGCTTCGCGCGGTGGTCAGCGACCAGCGCCTGTCCGGCGGTCTGGAGAAAACATCCGCCATGTGCCGCCGCATGAAGTGCCTGGCCGGCATCAACGGCGACTTCTTCGTCACCAACGGACAGCCGGTCGGAGGGCTGGCCATCCTGGGCCAAGCGATCCGGTCTCCCAACCAACTGCGCCCGCAACTGCTCATTGGGGGCGAAAGGAAAGTTTCCATAGGAAACGAAACGTGGAGGGGGCAGATCACCCTGTCGGACCTGCGGTCGCTGACGCTGGACGGCGTCAACGTCCCGCTGCGCGGCGGGAAAATCTCTTTGTTCACGGCCGCCTGGGGCAAAAGCACCGGAAACCGGAAGGGCGTTACCGAGCTTGCCGTTCAGATCGTCGAGCCCAAGGGTCCGCTGGTCCTGGGCCGGGAGTCCACGATCCGCTTCCTCAGCACCCGCCACGTCGGCGACGCCCCGATCCCCGGTAGCGGATTGATCCTGGCCGGCGAAGGCGCCGGGGGGAGGGCGCTGGATGCCCTGTGGTCGGACCTGCAGCGGCAACGTGTCGATCGGCAGGCTGCCATCCAGGTACACTCGAACAGTCGGGGAACCGAGAGCATCGGCGGCGCCCCGGTGCTGCTTCGCGACGGACGTCGGGCGTTCACCATCGTTCCGCGTGGCTTGGTCCAGGGACGGCATCCACGCACGGTGGTCGGGTGGAACCGGCGCGGCGAGATCTTCCTGGTCACGATCGACGGCCGCCAGCCGGGCTACGCCGACGGCATGACGCTGGTCGAGGCATCGGACGTCATGCTGCGCATGGGAGCAACCGACGCGATCAACTTAGACGGTGGTGGTTCCACCACGTTCGTCTCCCGGGGTCGCGTCATCAACCGGCCGAGCGACGTGATCGTCGAAAAGGACCGGCGGCGTGTCGCGGCGCGCGTGGCCGCGCCCGGCGAACGGATCGTGGGCCGCGTCGAGCGCGCGGTGTCCACCGCGATCGTCGTCGTGCCGATACCGAAGGCCGCGCTGAAACCCGTGGCTCGTCCGAAGAAGCCCGCCGTCCGGCCGTCATTCGGAACGCGCTTCCTTCCCGTCGCCGACGATCCGGTGTCTGGGCGCTTCGCTGCCTCCCCCGCACGCCTGCCTGAGGGTCCGCGCCGCGCGCCGGTAATCGCCTTCGCGCTGGTGCTCCTTGTCGGGACGGCCTCTAGCATTGGGCGCGTCAGTCAAAGACGCTGACGCGAACCGGCTCGATCTCGATCAGCGTGTCGTTGCCGTAGGTCTCGTGCCGCTCATACTTGACTAGGAAGGCTTGTGTCACCGCGGCGTAGGCCGGATCGTTCGCGTTCAGCAGCCGGGCGGGGCCCCGAACCAGCACTCCGTCGTTCCCTTTGTACGCAACCAGCGCTGCTCTCCCCTCACGGCCCACGTTCTTCGCTTTGACCGAGCGCGCTTTGCACCACACATACACGCGGCCGTTCAAGCAGACCACCTCGACCGGAACCGCGTGCGGAAAGCCATCGGGGCCTCTCGTTGCGACCACGCCCAGCGGACGAGCCGAAACGAACTCCTGCCACGCTGCATCGCCACCGGCGCCCACGACGCGAATCTAGCAGAGCCGCATCAGGCCGATCCCCGAACGTGAACAACGTCCCCGGCGGCTACGGCAGTCTCCCCCCCTTCGGACGCAACCATCAGCGCCCCGTCGTCCCGGATCGCCACGGCCGTGCCTTCCAGCGGCGGCTCGGGCGTCCCGCAATCAACCCGCACCCGGCAGCCGATCGTGTCGCACAGCATCCGGACGTGCTCCAGCGAAGCGCGGGGTGCATGGCGGTACGGCGCGAATGAGTTGAGGATCGCGCCCAGCAGGCGGGCCCTGCCGACCGGACGCGACCGCTGCAGCAGCAAGCTGGTCGCCGACCGGGCTAGATCTCCCTGGAATCCGTCCTGTCGCACGTTCAGCCCCAGTCCGACTACGACCGCGCCGTCCGGAAGCGATTCGGAAAGGATGCCGGCGATCTTTCGTCCGTCCGCCAGCAGATCGTTCGGCCATTTGATCCGCAGCGCCACGCCGCTTTCTTGCTCGACCGCCGCCGCGACTGCAGCGGCAGCCGCAAGCGACAGCAACGCCCGATCTTCCGGCGGGATCTCGGGACGCACGATCCATGACGCCAGCAGTGACGTGCCGGGCTCGGCGCTCCAGGTCCGGTCCAGCCGGCCCCGCCCCGCCGTCTGCTGGTCGGCCACAACGACGGTCCCCTCGGACGCTCCCTGTCGAGCCAGACGCGCGGCTTCATCGTTGGTAGACCCGATCTGGGCGTAGGCATGCACTGAGGCCAGCCACGGAACGGCTTCCGTCAGACGCTCGAAATCGGCAGGGTCAAAGGGCTCGCGCTGCATCGACGGTCGAGCCTACAAGCGCCGGTCGCGCACGTGGTCAGTCGTCGAGTGACTCGCCGGAGCCACTTTCTTCGGAGTCGCTTGAGTCCGAGCCGGATCCGCTTGAGTCAGAGTCGTCCGAGTCGGAGTCCGCATCGTCCTCCCCGGATCCGGACGAACCCGGCCCGGAAGAACCCGAGCTTGAAGGGTCGTCGGACTCGGAATCTTCGGGTGAGTCGCCGGACTCGCCCGGCTCATCGTCTGACGAGTCTTGATGACCGTCGGGGCTCCCCGGCGTCGGGCCTTCGACCGGCTCTTGATCGTCATCGCCGGCATCTGTTCCAGAGAGCAGGTCGCGAAGGATGTCCGCACGCAGATCCAGCGCATCGGCTCGCGCCTGGATCGAAGTTCGTGACTCCGCCGCCAGCACGGCGATGGCCGCGCGCGCGTGCGCCATATCGCGGTCGAAGATCCCCAGTGCGGTCCCCGCCTCTTGCAACGCGCGACGCTCCGCCAGCAGTTCCGCGTCGTTCAGGTCGCCGGCGGCTCGATCCAGCAG
>JBKKBA010000514.1:0-2553 GCA_046714275.1 Actinomycetota bacterium | reverse complement strand
CTCGTAGGCCCGGTCGTGCACGCCGGCCAGCCATACGCGCCGATGATCGGGATCAACTCGCCCGCGAGCCCGGACTCGAGCCAACTCGTGCTGCCGATCGTCGAAGGAGGCTTCGGCGGCGGCAAGCCACTGGTCAACTACCCGCCGCGGCCGTTCCTGCGCGCACCGTGATCCGGCTCTCGCGGCATGAGTGTGGGTCCATCCTGCGGCTCGTTCGTGAGGTAGGACGAGGTCGATCGGTCCGCACGAGAGCATGACGGAGGTAGTTACCGCCTCCACGGAGCGGGCCACTTCCCCTGGAAGGACGTCCCCGACCGGTACTGGCCGCTCATCACCGAGTTCGTGGCAGCGAGCCGACACCCTGACAAGTTGATGTGACTTGGGCGTCTTGGAGAGTGATGGACTCGTGACGCACGTCAAGGTGAACGGTGTCGATCTCGAGTACGTGGACGAGGGGCGGGCTCAGGTGGTTGAAGGTTACGCAGCGTCGTTGGCGTGTTCCGTCGGTACTAATCCGCAGGGGTAGCGATAGGAAATCCTCATTGCCGTCATCACACCTGGTAGAAGGCATGAAGCTCCCTCCGAAACCCGTGGTTCGAGAGTCGTCCACTAAGGACCACCGTGCCGGCTGGGGCGCCGATAACAGAGTGACTACGTCCGAACCGTAGCGACCCGTCCGGATCTCGTGCTTTCGCTCGACGCGTGTCTCGATAATTCTCCTACAGTATTGGCCTATGCCATTTGCGGTCGCCTTGGACGGCGCCAAGATTGCCTACGAGGTGCGCGGAACAGGTGAGCGTGCGCTCATCTTCCTCCACGCTTGGGGTGCCTCAGGCAGCTATTTCGACGAGACCGTTGACCATCTCGATCTGAGCGCCGCCCGCGCGATAACCATCGACTTGCGCGGACACGGTGGCTCCGACAAGCCCAACATCGAGCTGACGTGGGATCTCCTTGCGAACGACGTGATCGCCGTCGCGGATCACGCAAACTCAGGAAGTTTCGTTGCAGTCGGGCACAGCTTGGGCGGCAAGCTCGCCCAATATCTGTTGCTCGTTGATCTTGCGCGAATCGAAGCTCTGGTGCTTGTCGCGAGCCCGTCCGCGGGCACGCTCGTCGCGCCCGACTTCGTACATGCATGGGTGCGGCTGGCCGGCGACGGCGATGCACTCGTCGAGGACTCCGTCAAGCGCTTCCTTCGGGCACCGGTCCCAGACGAGGTGCTTCAGCGCTTTGCTCGAAATGCAGCCAAAATTCCTCAGTTCTATCTGCAGCGAACGCTTGATCTGGTGGAGAAGACATCCTTCATCGAGCGACTGGGCGCGGTTCAGATCCCGGTTCTGGTCGCGTCTTCGGACGACGACGCGGTTCATTCGACCGAGCGAGACATCCTGACATCGTTTCCACAGGCACGCAGAGAGACCGTGAGGTCTGGAGCCGAGATCCCGATGGAGCAGCCCTCTGAGTTCGCACGCGTATTAGAGAAGTTCCTTGGTGAACTCGGTTAAGCGATTGTTCAAGCCCTGCCCAACAGAAAGAAGGGGGGCTGGACTCGTGGTTTGAGAGCGCCTGCCGAACTCAGTGCTCGCGCGACGATGCGTGCGCCGGCCACCGATGTCACGAACGAGAACGGCCGCTGAGTGATGGGATCAGGCGCCGGCGACGGTCATCTGGCCGACGAGCAGGCTGGGTGAGCCGGTTCCGCCGAAGAAGCGAAGGTCGGATCCGACATCGGTGATGGCCGTGAGGATCTCGACGATGGTGCTTGCGACGGCGGCCTCGCGGATCGGTTTGGGGTCGGCGCCGCCGTCGAAGATCAGGCCGGTGACTCCGACGCTGAAATCCCCCGAGATCGGGTTTGCTCCCGAATGGACGCCGATCAGATCTTGCACCAGCAGCACGCGGCCGGCGCGACGCAGCAGCTCGTCCTGATCGTAAGCCCCGGGCAGAACGAACAGGTTGGTCGATCCGACTCCGGGCGTTGACTTGAAGCCGGCTCGCCCCGCGTTGCCGGTCGAGTCCGTCTGCAGACGCGTTGCGGTGTAGGTGTTGTGAAGGAACCCTTGCAGGATGCCGTCCTGGATCAGCGTAGTGCGGCCCGTCGGGACGCCCTCGTCGTCGAAGGGCGTCGCGCCGGGACCCATCAGCTCGCGCCCGTCGTCCACCAGCGTGAACACGTTCGCACCCACGCGCTCACCGATCTTTCCGGCAAAAAGACTCCGGCCCTTCAGCACCGCCTCCGCCGTCAGGCCCGCAGAGACCACGCCAAGGAACGACGACGCCGCGTACGGATCAAGCACCACGGCCATCTTCTCGCTCTTCGGCTTGCGCGCCCCCAGCAGCCGCGCGGCCCGCAGCGCGGCGTCACCGGCGCACCGCGCCAGGTCCAGGTCACCCGGAGCGCGAGCCAGCTCGAAGGAAAAGCCGGTCTGGGTTTCGTCGCCGTCGCCGGCAAGGGCGGACACAACTGCCCAGCAGTCCCCTCGCTCAGAGCTTGCCGCGACACCGCGCGTGGATCGGATCGCTACGCGCGAGATCGCGTCCCCGTACTGC
>JBKKBA010000513.1:0-4703 GCA_046714275.1 Actinomycetota bacterium | reverse complement strand
CGCAATCGAGCCGGTCGGGATGACCCCGATCCGCCTCTTGTGGTTCTCACCCACGCGCATGATCGCGCCCTTGCCCAACTGCTCCTCGATCTGTCCAAGCGCAACCTCGAGCGCCTTATCGTCACGATTCACCATCTGCGACTCCCTTCGCCGTTTGAAGTTTCACCGAAGCCTAAAGGGCCCCACCGACAAGAATTACATCCCTGTGGTTCGGCAGTTACCCTAGGCGAACGCCTGTTCGCAGTCAACTATCTCAGGGGACGATATCCCGACCCACCGACAGCATCCCGTCCCGGAACAAGCGGCAGAGGGTCGCGATCCGGTCATCCCCGCAAAGGAGCTCTTTCGATGGCCTCGTAGATCGGCCCCGAGCGCCGCATGACCGAGGTAAACACAACCACCTCGGGGACCAGGAACTCCAGCGGCGGCAAGGGAATCGAGCCCAGGTCCACAGGTCCCGGCATGCGCAGACGCGCGATGGTCACGTGCGGAGTGAAGGGTCGATCACGAAGCTCAAACCCCAGGGGCTCCAACGAGCTGAGCACGGCTTCTGCGGTCCCCGCGAGTGCATCGACATCCCCATCCAGGCCGACCCAGACGACGCGTGCCTTCCCGGCAGAGGGGAAGGCTCCCATTCCTCCGATGCGAAGCGCCAGAGGCGGCAACGGCTCCACGGTCCGGCGGACCAACTCGACGACCTTGTCCACGAAGCTGGTGGCTCCCAGGAACGCCAGGGTGCAATGGAGATGGTCCTTCCGAACCCAGCTCACCTCGGGATGCGAAGGCTTCAGCGTCGCCACCTCACTGCCGATCGCATCCTTCGCGGCACGCGACAGCTCGATCGCAACGAACAGTCTCACCGGGTCCGGACCTCCAGCAGCGAAAGGCGGAGCATGTTCAGGCCCGCCGCGGCGGCCAGCGTCCGCACGGTTTCGCGTCCCCCAGGCAGGCGCACGGAGCGAGTGGCCATGCCCCCCGGCCCATCCACGGCCAGGCACACGGTGCCGGCGGGAACCGCATCCTGAGCGCCGGGTCCCGCGACGCCCGTATAGGCCAGGCCGATCGATGCGGCAAAGCGAGCGCGGACTCCGAACGCCATCGCGGCGGCGACGGGCTCGCTGACGACGCCTTCGGTTGAAATCAGCGCGGCGTCCACGCCCAGCAGCGACGTCTTCGATTCCGTCGAGTACGTCACCACACCTCCCGCGAAGTAGTCCGACGAGCCGGGCAGGCGCGTCATTCGCGAGCAGGCCAGGCCGCCGGTCAGTGATTCGGCGATGGCCAGCGTCGCTCCGGTCGCGCGGAGCAGCGCTCCGACGGCCACCTCCAGGGTTTCCTCGCCGCTCCCAACGACGGCGGGGCCAAGCGCGGCGCGAATTGTTTGCTCGACGGGTTCCATCATGCCCGCAGCCTCCGCGGCCGTTGCGGCTTTCGCCGTCAGCCGGACGCGGACCTCTCCCCCACCGGCCAGGTATGCCATCGTCACCGGGCTGCCTTCCAGCGACGACCACAAACCCGCCAGCGCTTCTGCGATTGCGGACTCCGCGATACCGGCGATTCGCACCACGCGCGAGACGACTGCGGCCGGCGGGCCGCCCCGGCGAGCCAGATCCGGGAGCACGGCGCGCGTCATCATCTCGCGCATCTCCGCGGGGACTCCGGGAATCGCATAGATCACCCCGCCGGCGTGCGGAACGATCAGCCCGGGCGCCGTGCCGATCCGAGCGTCGATCGGAATGGAACCTTCGGGCCGGTCCGCCTGGCGCAGGTTGATCGCAGCCATCGGACGCCCCAGCCGTTCGAACATCGCGCGCAGCGCCGTCTCCAGCCCCGGATCACGGATCAAGGGTCGCCCGGTCAGAGCCGCAATCGCCTCGCGGGTCACGTCGTCTTGGGTCGGACCCAAACCCCCGGTCACAACAACCGCGCCGGCACGCCCCAGGGCATCCCCGATCGCTCGCGCTATTCGCTCTTCGTTGTCGCCGACCGACGTGTGAATCATGCAGTCCACGCCGATCCCCGCCAGCATCGCGCCGATCTCCTGTGCATTCGTATTGGCGATGTCGCCCAGCAGCAGCTCGGTGCCGACGCACACCACCTCTGCGCGCATCGCGCTCATGCCCTTTCTTGCGGAGCCGCGCCCGCCAGCAGCGCCGGTGCGCGTCGCAGGTAGACGTACCCGGACACGATCGTCATGATCAGCGCAGCGGCCAGCATCGTCCCCCGAAACGCTCGCCACCACGCTGCTTGAGAGGGGACCACGTAGGCGCCGACGGCGATCAGTTGCAAAGTGGTCTTCCATTTTCCCGCGCGCGCAGCCGGAAAGCCCCGCCCGCGACGCGATGCCGCGACGCGAAGCGCCGTGACCGCGATCTCACGCACAACGATCACTACGGCGGCCCACGCGGGAAAACGGTCCAGATACACCAGCGCCGCCATTGCCGCGACAACCAGAACCTTGTCCACAAGCGGATCCAGGAACTGGCCGGCGCTGGATACCGACTGCCACCGGCGCGCCAGCGCGCCGTCCAAGCCGTCGGTCAGCGCCGCGACGCAGAACCCGGCGAAGGCAACCCAGTCCGACCCATCGGTGCGTTTCAACATCAGCAGCACGACGGGAAGGACCAGAAGTCCGCGCACGACCGTCACGGCGTTCGGCAACAGCGACGCGCGTTTCGCAGGCATCGGGGATCCCATCACGGGACGGAGAGTGTAAAGGGGTTTACGGAGAGACGAGGCCGAAGCGTCCGAACGTGCCTTGCCACCGGCCGGCGGCTGGTGGCGTGTAGCGGGCGTCGTTCGTCCAGATCTGGATCGACCGGCTGTCGTCAACCGACACCAGCACCGACTTGATCGCCGTGTAAACCTGGGACGCGCCCGGGGACAGCGTTCCCTGGAACGTGCGCTTCCCATCGACCACGACGGTGACCTGCGTCGCCTTGACGGCCGCGATCCGCACCCGGACTTGCTCGCTGGTCAAGGGCTTGACGGCGCGCGAGGCCTGCTCGAACGCGACGCGGGGGCCTGCCGGGAACGTGGAAGGACGCACATCGTGCCCGGCGCCCGGACCCCGCAGGAAGCCGACGACACTGGCGGCGATCAGCAGGACCGAAGCGATCGCCGCGGCCGGCACCCATCGCGACCGGGGACGTTGCTTGCGCGCGACCCTGTTCTTCTGGTCCAGCGCCTGAATCGGGGAGAGGTCCTGGCTCTCGGGCCGCCGGCGGTACAGCCGAACGATCTCGCCGGCATCCAGCCCGACGGCCTTGGCATAGGAGCGAAGGTGCGCGCGCACAAAACCCTCGTGGCCGATGTGTGAGAACTGCTCGTCCTCTAAAGCTCGAAGCTTCTCGGGACGGATCCGCAGACGCCAGGCGACTTCCTCGATGGAAAGACCGCGCTCGGAGCGAGCGTGGCGAAGAAGCGAGCCGATTCCGCGCTCGGGCGTAGCCGGCAAAAAAACCTCCCAGACGTCGTTGGCCCACGGGTCCGGGCCGCGCGAATACTACTGTCCGGGGGGAAGCGGTTCAAATGCGACCGGCCGGCCGGGTAGTCAGCAGGCTCGGACGTAGTCGGACGGCGCGATCTGGGCGGTTCCTCCCCCGCCGGGCTGGCCGGCGGCCCGCGCGAACACTTTGACCAGCCCGGCCACGTTCAGCGTGCTTGGGCAGTTGACCGGCGTGGACTGAAGCCCGTCCGGGTGCTGGTAGACCCCTTGCATCAGGTCCTGGCGAGGCAGAGGGCCGTCGATGTGGGCGAGCCCCAAGCAGTGTCCGACCTCGTGAGCCGCGATGTTCGTCACATCGGCCTCGGTGAGGGACACGTGGAATTCCTGAGCCACGACGGCCGGGCACGGCCGGGAGGGATACGACGTTCCCAACACCGGGCCCATGGTCTCGACGGTCGTCACGACGATCTCCAGGTTGGCCATGACCTGATCGGGCACGTGGTCCCGTCCCAGAACGTACGAGCGAATCGAAAGCTTGTCGGACAGCCACCCCGGCGCGTGGTTGCGAACGGCCTCCCGCCACAGCCCGATTCCGCTTTCGATCGCTCGCAGATACGAGTTCTGGCCGGGGCGCAGGTCCTGGGCTCCCTTGGGAAGCACTCCCCCGTCGTTGTAGACCTGGCCGTGGGACGGGGGCAGCACCAGAATGTCGATCGTCAGCCGGTCCCATTCGTAGAGCGTCGGCTGACGGTAGACGCTCTCGGCGCGAGCAACCGACGTCAGGATGCACAGCGCAAGCGAACAAAGCGCAAGCACCCGGCGAAGAACACCGCGACCATTCATCCCCGTTCATGCTTCGACCCGAGCGGGGCAGTGGCCTTTCGTGCGATGCCGGACACTGCCGTTGCGACGCTTTTGTTCTGCCCGGCACGCCTTGGCGGCTGTTTCGATAACAGCCTCGCTATCCGGCGACGGCGCCGGCGCGCAGCTCCTCCATCTCTTCGACGCCGACCAGAACCTCCCGCGGCTTGGAACCCAGGGACGGACCGACGACCCCTCGCTGCTCCAACAGATCCATCAAGCGGCCGGCTCGCGCAAAGCCAACCTTTAGCTTTCGCTGCAGCATGCTGGTGGACCCCAGGCCGCTGCGCACGATCAGATCCATCGCCTGTGCCAGCAGGTCGTCGTCGTCATCGCTGGACTCCTGGGCTCCCGGGACCGGGGCGATCGCGATGATTCCGTCCACATAGTCGGG
>JBKKBA010000512.1:0-5159 GCA_046714275.1 Actinomycetota bacterium | reverse complement strand
GATGATTGTTGATGCAGTTGAGAAGGCTGCGAAGGGGACCAAGGGGCACTAGCCCCGGAAGGCGCCAGGGGCCTCGCGTCACGATAGGACATCGGTCGGAAAGGCCGCGTAGGACCTTTCCCACACCGGCAACCATCGCCGCATGTCGCCGTCAAATCCCGCGACATGTGCACATTCAAACGTCTTTCACGGTGGCTGATCGCCATCGCGGCGCTGCTGCCTTGGCTGTGCCACGCCGAAAACTACTCCGACATGTGGTGGAATCCGAGCGAGTCGGGGTGGGGTGTCACGATCGCCGACCACGAGACGCAGCTCTTCGCTGTCTGGTACACCTACGACACGGACGGCTCTCCTCTCTGGTTTACCGTGCCGGGCGGGACGTTCAACTCGGACCGCACCTTCTTCAGCGGCGATCTGTACCGCACGACGGGTCCTTCGTTCGCGGGCGCCTTCGATCCGGCCGCCGTCGTCAGGACGAAGGTCGGCACCGCTTCGTTCCAGTTCACGCCGGGCGGGTCGGCCACCTTCACCTGGACCGTCGGATCGGCCACACGCAGCAAGCAGATCCAGCGCTTGCCCTTTGGCAACGCTCCGGCCAACTGGGGAATCGACCGCACGGATCTCTGGTGGAATCCCGCGGAGTCCGGATGGGGCCTCGCGCTTGCGCAGCACGGCAACGACGTCTTCGGCGCCTGGTTCACGTACGCGCCATCGGGACGTCCGCTTTTCATCGTCATGCCCGGCGTGCAGGCGCAATCGGCCGACACGTTCACCGGGGCGCTCTACACGACCACGGGACCCGCGTACAACGCCGCGACGTTCGACCCCTCGCAGGTCCGCGTTACTCCGGTGGGTTCCGCGACAGTGCGCTTTACCGGCGATACGGCGACTTTCACTTCCACGGTAAACGGCGTGACGCAAGTGAAGACGATCTCGCGCCAACCCTTCGGCGGCCCAACCACTCCGCCCCCGCCAACCGACGACAAGCGCGTGGAGGAATCCAGCGGGGCGGTTACCTTCAGCGGCCCATGGACGAGGAGCGATTCCATCTGGGGGTGGAGCGGGGGCTCGGCCATGCAATCGGCCACGGCGGGAGCCACGGCCTCGATCACCTTCACCGGGACCTCCGTACGCTGGATCGGCAGCCGCGGCCGGGGCATGGGAATCGCCCTGGTGAGCGTGGACGGAGGACCCCCCAGGGAAGTGAACCTCTTCGCACGCCCGACCGATGAGATCCACACGCCCATCGTCACGATCAGCGACTTGAGCCCCGGCCAGCACATGCTGACGATCATGGTGACGGGTCGGCGGGACAGCCAGGGCGAAGGAAACGTCGTGGTGGTGGATGCGTTCGATATCCAGCCGGGGACGACCGTGTCGCATTGGCAGGACACGAACCCCGGCCTCCAATACAGCGCCGGCTGGACCAAGTCGAGCATCTTTCAACCCTTCAGCGGCTCGGGCGTCTCGAACGTGCCCGAGTTGCCGGTGACCGCCCAGGAGACCCAGGCCGCGGGTGCGACCGTCACGGTGCCCTTCCGCGGAACTGCGATCAGCTGGATCGGCTACCGCGGGCCGGATGCCGGCATCGCCACTGTTCGGGTCGACAGCGGCGCGGCGAGCGAGGTCGACCTGTACTCTCCGATCGCGACGTACCAGCCGATCGTGTTCACGGCGTCGGGGCTCGCCGATGTGAATCACGCATTGACGATCACGGCCACAGGCCGGAAAAACGCGGCGTCCACGGCTGCCCGGGTCGTGGTCGACGCGTTCGACGTGATCACCCCCGGACGGCGCTACGAGGAATACGAGCCCTCGATCGTCTACACCGGCAGGTCGTGGACGCCGCACAACGACGCGCGTGTCTGGAGCGAGGGCGCGAGCGCCACATCCAACGAGCCGGGTGCGACCGCCACCTTCAGCTTCACGGGGACGTCGGTAAGTTGGATTGGCTGCCAGAAGGGGAGCGCCGGCGGGGTAGCCGACGTCTTCATCGACAACGTCCTGCAGACGCGGGTGCTGCTCAACCAGAGCTATCCGATCGAGGGATATCAGATGACGGTGTTCAGGAAGGACGGACTGGCGAACGGGCCGCATACGCTGAAGATCCAGGTCGTCAACACCGATGGGTCGTATGTGGTCGTGGATGCGTTCGACGTTCGCTGATTGACCCCTCTCCCCGGGGTGAGCTATGGCGTCGCTAGCTCACGTGGCGAGCCTCGAGAATGTCATAGTCACGCTTGACGTTAATAACGCTGCGCGTTACTATGGCAATCAAGTCGTTCAAGTGCGCCGATACCGAGGCCCTGTTCAGGCAGCAGCGGGTGGCCCGGTTCGTGCGCATCGAGCGGCGGGCGCTCCGAAAGCTCGTTCAGCTTGACCTGGCGGCGCGCATCGAAGACATGCGGGTTCCGCCTGGCAACCGGCTCGAATCGCTGGCTGGCGACCGGGCGGGCCAGTGGAGCGTCCGCATCAACGATCGATTCAGGCTCTGCTTTCGCTGGGTGGATGAGAATGCCGAAGAAGTCGAGATTGTCGACTACCACTGACGGGCGGCGGGTAAAGCCCGTATCTCCCGGCGAGATGCTGGCCGCGGAATTCTTGAAGCCGCTCGGCATGAGCAACTACCGGCTCGCGAAGGAAATCAGGGTACCGGCGCAACGCATCGGGGAGATCATCGCCGGCCGGCGGGCCATCACCGCGGATACCGACCTGCGGCTCTGCAGGTTCTTCGGGCTTTCCGAGGGCTGGTGGCTGCAGCTGCAGGCAGACCACGACACGCGCATAGCGAAGGCCGAGCTCGCCAAGGAGCTCGATCTGATCAAGCCGCTGAAACGATAGCGACGATGAAACGCAGCTTGGCCAGCGAGATAGCGAGGGGTTCGAGGCGCTCGCCGAGCATCGGGCAGGGATAAGTCCGCCGTAACCCCGGCCGGTTTCCAGCCGACTTTGCCTTCCTGCTCACTTCGGCCGAGTGGGAGGCCGTGAGGTCGCAAGTTGCTGCCTCCACTTCTGGACGGACTCCCTACCGCAGGTTCCTCCCGTATGTATTCACCGAGCTATGGCTGTTCACGATCTACGACAAGGACGAAGTCGAAGACCTTTCTCCGAAGGACAAGAAATGGCTGAAAGACCTGCTCGAGCGGGAGTTGGACGCAAGGCAGTGAAGCGCAAGCTTGTCGACGAGATCGCGGAAGGATTCGAGGCGCTCGCGCAGCGGCGGCAAGGCAAGCGCACGCTACGGACTTATACGCTGGAGCTTAAACCGGCTCCCGAGGTTCGGGCGCGGGACCTCGTTGCCCTGCGCGAGAGGTTGCATCTCCCTCGCGCCGTGTTCGCGCGCTACCTGCGAACCAATCCGAGGACGCTGGAGAACTGGGAGCAGGGCCGCGCTCGGCCCAATGCACAGGCGGTTTTTGCTGATTCGATTGGTGGAGCGCTATCCCGATACGGTCGCGAGGTTGGCGCGCATCTAGTGGGGCAAGAAAGTGTCGCGCAATACCACATCGCACTTCGTGCTGGCCCCTGTCCCTTCGAGCCTACAAAGGCGGAGCTCAAGAGACTTCGGGAGCTGTTCAAGAAGATAGACGCCTTGTCGATGACCCGCGATGCCAAAGGAATCACTTGGAACGAGTACCTCGAGCGCGACAGGGCATTGCGGGCGCTTGCCGTGATTCAACGGTAGATTGGGCCCCGGGCCATCGCCGCGATCGCGGCGCCCGGGGTGACAAACATAGAAGCGAGGACGAATGAAGACGAGGGCGGCAGTGGCTTGGGGAGCAGGAAAGCCGCTCACGATCGAAGAGGTGGATCTCGAAGGTCCCAAGTTCGGTGAGGTGCTGGTCGAAATCAAGGCCACCGGCATCTGCCACACCGACCACTTCACGCTCTCGGGCGCCGACCCCGAGGGACTCTTCCCGGCGATCCTCGGCCACGAGGGTGCGGGCGTGGTGATGGAGGTGGGCGAAGGGGTCACGACACTCGAGCGCGGCGACCACGTGATCCCGCTCTATACGCCCGAGTGCCGGCAGTGCAAATTCTGTTTGTCGCGGAAAACCAACCTCTGCCAGAAGATCCGCGCGACCCAGGGCAAGGGGCTCATGCCCGACGGGACGTCGAGGTTCTCGCTCAACGGCAAGCCCATCCTGCACTACATGGGCACCTCGACCTTCGCCAACCACATTGTGGTGCCGGAGATCGCGCTCGCCAAGATCCGCAAGGACGCGCCTTTCGACAAGGTCTGCTACATCGGCTGCGGCGTGACGACCGGCGTGGGTGCGGTGCTCTTCACGGCCAAGGTCGAGGCGGGCGCCAACGTGGTCGTGTTCGGGCTGGGCGGCATCGGACTCAACGTGATCCAGGGCGCGAAGATGGTGGGCGCGGGGAAGATCATCGGCGTCGACATCAATCCCGCACGCGAGGCGCTCGGCCGGCAGTTCGGCATGATGGACTTCATCAATCCCAAGACCGTCCCCAACGTGGTCGATGCGATCGTGGCGCTCACCGACGGCGGGGCCGACTACTCCTTCGAGTGCATCGGCAACACCACCACCATGCGCCAGGCGCTCGAGTGCTGCCACAAGGGGTGGGGCGTCTCGGTGATCATCGGCGTGGCGGGCGCGGGCCAGGAGATCGCGACCCGCCCCTTCCAGCTCGTCACCGGGCGTGTCTGGAAGGGCACGGCCTTCGGCGGCGCGCGCGGGCGCACCGACGTGCCGAAGATCGTCGACTGGTACATGGAGGGGAAGCTTCGCATCGACGAGTTGATCACCCACCGCCTGCCGCTCGAGAGGATCAACGAGGGCTTCGAGCTGATGGAGCGCGGGGAGTCGATACGGAGTGTGGTGGTGTACTGAGGCGACGGGCCTTCAGCCGCCCTTCGCCTTCCCGATCGCCGTCTTCGCCTCCCGCCACGCGTCCAGGTCCCGCCTGAGCAACTTCTCCAGCGTCGAGGGCGTCCGCGTGTCGTCGTGCAGGGCCAGCACCTTGGCCTTGTCGGCCGGAACCAGCGTGCGGATGTCCCCGTAGACCTTGACGATCTTCCCGGCTGCCGATTCGACGTAGGGCTCGATTCCCTCCGCGCGGTCGAGGCCGCTGCAGCAGCTGAAGCTCTCGCCGTAGAGCTCGAAGCGCGTGCCGTCGGCGAAGACGAGGAAGAC
>JBKKBA010000511.1:0-4415 GCA_046714275.1 Actinomycetota bacterium | reverse complement strand
CTCCGGGCCCGGACCGATCGCGGTCCAGGCTCCTCCCCGCCTAGGAGGGCGCTTGCGCCAGAACACCTTGTCAAACTCAAGGCCCCGGGTCAAAGAACGGAGAAACCGGACATTCCTGAATTCTTGCCTTGCTGGCCTTGGAAGCTGCCCGGGGCTGGAGAAACCCGCTGAAGAGGCTGGGATCGCCGTTTGTGCGGGGCGACCCCCCGCACTAGGGTTGCGATCGATGGCCGAGCCAGAGAACGTCGCTCATTTCACCGACACGGCCCTGCCGGTGCTCACTGGGATGTACGGAACCGCCCTGCGTCTGACTCGAAACCCGTCCGATGCCGAAGATCTGCTGCAAGAGACCTCTCTGAAGGCCTACCTGGCCTACCGGCAGTTCCAGCAGGGGACGAATCTGAAGGCCTGGCTCTACAAGATCTTGGTCAACACCTTTATCTCCGGCTACCGCAAAGCCAAGCGCCAGCCCCAGACCGTGTCCGAGTCCGAGAACGAGGACTTCTCCCTGTTCGAGCGATTGAGCGCGACGACAGGACCCGGGGAGACCCCGGAAACGCTCCTTTTGGATCAGATTCCCGACGAGCAGGTCAAGCGAGCCCTGGAGGATCTGCCCGAACAATTCCGGATCGCGGTCCTGCTGGCCGACGTCGAGGGCTTCTCATATAAGGAGATCGCGGACATGACCGAGGTCTCGATCGGGACCGTCATGAGCCGGCTGCATCGAGGAAGAAAGCAACTTCAGAGGTCACTTTGGGAATTTGCACGTACCCACGGACTCGTTGAAGAAAAGGAACCATGGGACACTCCAAGACGGACTGCCGAGAAGTCTTAAGGCAGCTATTCCTCTTCATCGACGGCGAAATGGCCGCCGGTGATTGCGGCTCGATCGAGTCGCACCTGAGCCGCTGCGCGCCCTGCCTTCACAACGTGGAGTTCGAGCGGGACCTGAAGGCTTTCGTCCGCCGTAAATGCTCCGAGGGCGCTGCGGCGCCGGAGATCGCCGACCGGCTGCGTGAGCGGCTGAATCAGTTCCGCAGCGAGCAGGCGTAAGCGTCTAGATGGCGCGGGCCTGCGTCAGCACGCGGGTGAGCGCGCCGACCACGTCGGGGTCGTAGTCGAACGCCTTGCCGGCGTGCAGGTGCTCCAGGGCGTCCCACGAGCTTCGCCGCACCGTGTCCTGGCCGACCATGTCGTCGTAGGTGTTGGCGACTTTCAAGATTCGCGCGCCCAGCGTGACGTCTTCGTTGTGCGCCTCGCCGCGACGCCGGTAGGGTTCGTTCTGCTCGCGGATCATCGCCGCGACGGCGGGGAACGTGCCTGCGGCCGCGACGATGTTCGAGCCGGTGGCGGCGACGTCGCGCCGTAGCGCGTGCACGGCGCGCTCCGCATCTGGGTCCTCCAACACCACCCGGCCGATGTCGTGCAGCAACGCGGCATACTCGACGTCGCGAATCTCCACGTCGGGCATGCCCAGCTCCGCGGCCATCGCTACGGCCAGCTCGGCGACCCGCCGGGAATGGCCGGGCTGCGTGTAGCCGGCCATCTCGGGGATTTTCGAAAGGGCGCGGAGCGTCTGAACCTCGGTCGTTCGGATCGTGGTGATCTGGCGGAACGCGTAGCGCGTTGCCGCCAGGGGACCCAGGAAGAGCGGGAACGACCATTCTTTGAGCTTCGGGAATGCAAGGGCAACCAGCGCCGCCACGGACACAATCGCCGCTTGCAGCGGGACGGTTTCGCGGAACGATCGCCACGGGGAGCGCAGAGCGTCGCGGTCGCGACTGATTGCGGTGGCCAGCGTCGCGCGGATCGGCTCGAAGAACAGGGCGATGCACAGAACGGCCAGCAGCCCCGCACCCGAGGCCAGGCGCTCACCGCCGCGGGACAGCAGATGAATGTTGCCCCAGGACGACAAGCCGTCGTAGGCGGCAGCCGCTGCTGCCACGGTCAAGAAGGATCCCGCAATCTCGCGCAGCCGGACCTCACGTCCCGCCGCGGCGCGGACACCGGCCGCCATGGCAGAGGCTATCAGGAACGTCAGTCCAACGATGGGCGCGCCGTATTCGGCGCCCGACCCCGTTTCAAGCATCGCGAAGGCCAGTCCCGGAGCCAAGGACAGCGACAAGCGCCGGCCGCTTGGCAGCGCGGTGTCCAGCAGCTCGGTGACCAAGATGAAAGCTCCGAACATCATCAGGGGATCGGAGAGGTGCGGCCTTGCCGCCAGCGGAATCAGGACGGCGGCCAGCAGCGCGGCGGCGATTCCCAGCGCGCGGTCCGCGGCGCGGTAGGCCCTAACGGACGGCAGCATCGTGGGTCTCCGAATGCACGTGATCCGCACCGCCGGCCCTGTGGCGGGCGCGACGAAGGCGGTGGATCTCGGGCTCTGCGGTCCAGCCGTGCTTGGACAGGGCCCGCTCCAGCGCGGCGATCGCCGGCCGGTCGAACTGCGATCCGGCGCAGCGATGAAGCTCCGCAAGGGCGTCGGCGCTGGATTTCGCGATGCGATAGGAGCGCGTTGAGGTCATCGAGTCGAAGGCATCGCAGACGGTGATGATGCGAGCAATCAGCGGGATCTGTTCCCCCTTGAGGCCGTCGGGGTAGCCGCGGCCGTCCATCCGCTCGTGATGGTGCCGGACGCCGGCGATCGCATCGCGAAGCATGTCGATCTCTTCCACCAGTTCGTGCCCCCGCACGGGATGATCCTTCATCGCGTCATATTCTTCGGCGGTCAACTTGCCCGGCTTGACCAGAAGCGAGGTCGGAACACCCAGTTTGCCCACATCATGCATGAGCGCAGCCATGCGAATCGTCCGTAACTGCTCACCCCGCATGCCGTACTCGCGGGCAACCATCTCGGTCAGGCGCGCGACGCGCCCGGCGTGGTCCTTGGTGTAGCGGTCCTTGGCCTCGATGGCGGTGACCAGTGATTCGACGGTCGTCTCGTAGGCGTTCTGCATCTGGATGGCAGCGGCAAAGGTATGTCGAGCCACAAGGAGCGGCACCAGCACCGCCAGAACCGAAGCCGCGTGGACCTCGACGTAGAGCACGCCCAGAAGCAGGCCCAGCAGGGCGAAGGCGAAGTAACCGGGAAGGAGCGAGGCAAACTCGCTGCGCCAGATTGCCGCCGGCGAGGCGCGGAACCGGCGGCGCGGTGTGGCCAGGGACAGCATGACGGCAACCAGGCCGGTGTTGGTCGCGAAGTTCACGCCGGTGGCGGCGATGACCGGCAGCAACGCGGCACGCACGGGAGAGCCCTCGGTGAGCAGGCCCAGTCCGATCGGGCCTCCCATCGCCTGATAGATGAGCGCCGCCAGGCCGGTGCAGATCACAAAGTTCGCGCCGTTGAAAAGGCGGCTGGCAACCGGGGCCGGGTGCCGCCGGATGTTTCGTAGGTTGAACGCCCCCGCGGCGGCTACCAGTACGGCTCCGCCCGGGCCTTGGGTGACGATGGCGGCCAGCGCAACGACGAAGGAAACCGAGTATCCGCCACCGCGCGGGAGGGCCACGGGGAACAGTTCGGTCATCAGGAACAGTGCGGCCAGAAGAAGAACGTGACCGGGCTTTACCGGAATGCCGGCGCGAAGGCACCAGATCATCACGACGGCGGCGGTGGCCGTGACCGCGCCGATGTACGCGCGCGCCCGCCAGGACAGACTCATCGCTTCGCTTTGCTCCTTCAATGTTGGGGAAGAAAGCCGCATGCGGCTTTCCCATTCCTGCATGGGCGATGGAATCGGCAGGACCCGCGAGGGTCGGTGACTAGTACTTCAGCCAGCTGGCGTTCAGCCAGGAGGCGTTTGCCCCCGACGCCAGAAAAATTGCGCCGAGCGCGGTGAGGATTCCCAAAAGACGTTTCTTCATGTCGCCAACCCTTTCGGACGGTCAAGGTGAATGCTTCGACCCTCCTCGCCTCCGCTTATTCGCGAGGAGCCGTCCGCTCCGCTTGGGTGCGACTGTGTTCGGTGGTGCTGGTTCGGTGGTTAGGTGTTCGTTCGTGCCGTGCCTGCTTCGGGTAGGGCCGATGTTGCCCCCATCTTTCACAACGGCCCTCCTCGGGCCCTGCCGATTCCATGCGCCCTATGCGTTTGTCAATGCGCCGAGCTACGGCGCCCCCAACACTGAGAGGATGATGGTACGTCCTCCCACCCCAGACGACCGCTCCTGGACCAGCTCCGCGGCATTCGCCCGGTTTCCGATCCACTATCTCCAAAAATGACAACCCCCTGCAAGGCCCAAATGGACCACCTAGCAGGGGGAGCGATATGACATTTTTCGTGAAGCGATGCTGGTTTCTACAACGATGGTCACCCGGCGGTCAATACAACGTTTCGGAAAATAGTTCCCTGATAGGAGAAGCCGCCCGGATCCGTGCCCGATATGGACGGATTCCGAGCGGCTTGGAGGGGGACCTATCG
>JBKKBA010000510.1:0-4237 GCA_046714275.1 Actinomycetota bacterium | reverse complement strand
TACCCTTGGCGATCGCCATGTGATGCAGGTAGAGCGTATTCTGCTTTTCGGCTTCCGCGCGAGCGAAGGGAATCTGGTCGAAGCCGATCCCGCCCAGAATCATGAACGGGTTCTTCGCCACGCACTTCTTGACGGCATCGGCGGCCAGGTTGCCGTCGTACTTGTCGTCTTCCCATGTGACGTTGACCCGCCGTCCATAAATCTTGCCGGCCGTGTCGTTTAGCTGGTCCCAGTACACACTAAGGTCGGCCTCTGAGATGTCGAAGGCCGCGCCCAGCACCAGCGCCGCGTGTCCGCACAGCGTGATCGAATCCGAGTCGATCCCGATCGTGTTGGCCGCGCCGCGATAGATGTTCGCGATGTACTGCGTGCCGCCGCCACCTGTGCCGCCGCCCGTGCCACCGCCGCCCGTGCCTCCACCACCACCGCCTGTGCCGCCGGAGCCCCCGCCGGGCCGGTTGGTCGAGCCACCCGACGGCAGGATGCTGGGCGTCACCGATGCCCCGGGAGTTTGCGACGAACCCGTCTGGGGTCCGCCGGGAGTGACGGGGCCGCCCGATCCGTCGGCCAGCGTGATCTTCGGCCCGCCGTTCTGCCCGTAGTGCCATTCGGGAAGCGATCCGGAACACGCGATCGTGGTCATCGCCAGCGCAACCAAAGCGGCAAGCGTTCGGACTTCAGAGCGCGTCATCGGTCGGTCACCTCATCGAAATCGAAAGGGATACCTGAAGAGTTCGCGTTCATCGGCCCCGGTTCCTGTCCCGCTGCCGCCACGCCGGCCACGCCGCGGTGACCGTATCCGCCGCTTCGTCCCGTTCTCATACGTACTCCACGCGCAGCGTCGCGGTCGTGCCGTGACCGATGAAGATGTAGTTGGTCGCCGTCTGGTTCAGGCTGAACCGCAGCTTCACCTGGGTGGTTCCGGTCTTGCTGACCGCGCCGATCCCCGCCGACGAGAAGTCGCCGCTGGAGGTGGACCCGGATGTCCACTTCACGATGCCGGCGACCGCCGAAGCCGTTGCCGCCGACGCCCAGTCGCCCGTTTCGATCGTGCAGGCGCCGAAGCATCCGGTCTTGACGTCGATCACCAGGGTGTTGCCGGCGGGGTTCGCCCACGGGTCGCCCGACGACGAGTTGCGCGTCACCGTGATGTAGGCGCGCGTGATTGTCGCGGTATCGGGAATCGACGAGGTGTTGAACGACAAGACGCTGCGGTTGTACTTCGCGTCCGTGCCTCGCCCGATCGCCAGCCCGTAGGTCGCCTCAAGCGTGCCGACTTCCGACGCGGTGCCGTCGCTGTTGGCCTTGACATAGCCGTCCTGCGTGTCGTCGTTGTTGATCGTCAGGGTGACCGGCGACCCGCCGCCGTTGGACACGGTGACCGTCGTGTCGTCGTCCGTGCCGACGTTGCCGGCGGCGTCGTTAGCCTTGGCCATGATGCGGTGCGACCCGTTGGGAACCGACGTGGTGTCCCAAGTGATCGAGTACGGAGACGACGTGTCGGTCGCCAGCAGCGTGCCGTCCACGTACAGCTCGACTTTCGCAACGCCGACACCGTCGGAAGCCGTCGCCGTGACGTCCACGGCTCCCGAAACCGTCGCGCCGTTCAGCGGCGTCGTGACGTTGACGGTGGGAGCCGTCGTGTCGGCCGCCGCCGCGGGGTTCGAGATGGTGATGTCGTCCAGCCAGGCCTTCGCCCAGACCTCGATGCACACGTTCGAGTTTGCCGACACCTCGAAGGCCAGCGTTACCGTCTGGTTGGCAAACGCTGCCAGATCCAGGCTTGCCCGTTGCGTCCAGGCCGTCTCCGCATAGTTCGCGTACGTGACGACCTGCTGATCGACGACGGTGGTGTTCACCTTCGCCTTGAACGATGCGGTCGTGGAAATGTTGACCAGCGCCATCAGGTCCAGCTTGCGCCAGTACGTCAGCTTGGGATTGCTGCCAAGCGTCACGCTTCGCGACAGCGTTTCGGTCCGCACTCCCGTCGCGCACGAGATGCCCGAGGACGCGTAACCCAGCGCGCTGCTGCTGCCGGCCGGAGCGACCGTGTGGTTGTCGGCCGACGTCTCGTATCCGCCGGCGGTCCACCCGGTGGTGTCGTACAGATCGGCGGTTGAGTCGCGGTCGCTGAACGTCTCTTCCAGAGCCAGGGAAGTCTGAGAGACCGTGACGGTCGTGTCGTTATCGGTGCCGGTGTTGCCCTTGGCGTCGAACGCCTTGACCATCAGCGTGTGGCTGCCGGCGGCGACCCCGGTGGTGTTCCAGGCAAGCGTCCACGGTCCCGCCGGTCCGGCCGGCGTCCCGGTCCCGATGGAAACCGCGTCCACGAAGAACTCCACCTTGGTAACGCCCAGATCGTCCGATGCCGAGGCCGACATGGTCACCGTTCCCGAAACCGTGCTGCCGTTCGTCGGGAAGGTCAGGTTCACTGAGGGTGGTGTCACGTCCTCGACGCCGCCCGACACCGTGACGCCGATCGCCGGGGATGTCGCGGTGTTTCCGGCCGCGTCGTAGGCTTTCGCGGTCAGGCTGTGCGATCCGTTGGCCTCGCCGGCCGTATCCCACAGGGCGGAGTACGGCGAGGTCGTGTCGGTCTCCAGCAGGACGCCGTCCACGAAGAACTCGACGCGCGAGACGCCGATGTTGTCCGATGCGCTCGCGGTGATGGTGACGACGCCGCTGACGCCGGCTCCGTTCGCCGGGGCGGTGATGCTGATCGTCGGCGCGACCGCATCGGTGTTGTCCAGTCCAAGGAAGCGAGCCACGAAGTACGTCGAGCACACGTTCACGTCAAGGATGTACGCGCCGGCGGTCCCGCACTGGTCGGCACCGGCACCCGGGTCTACCGCCGTGCCGTGCCCCATCCCGGTGATCGTGTAGGTCTCCACCACCGGGGCGCCGGCGGCGTTGTTGTACACCTTGTGGGGGTAGCCCTTGATCGTCTCTTCGACGTCGGCGGTCTGATCGACGCCGTGCACGTTCGTCCATTGCTGCATGCTCTCGGTCGCGTTCACCGGCTGAACGGTCGTGTCCGACGAGCCGTGCCAGATCGAAACCTTCGGCCACGGCCCCGTGTGCGACGACGCACCGCGCACAAGATCGCCCCATTGTTGCGGCGTCTTGTCCACACCGGGGTTCATGCACGAAAAGCCGGCGCTCACGCCGGTCGCGCACTTGTAGGGAACGCCGGCCATGATCGCTCCGCCGGCAAACACTTCGGGATAGGTGGCCAGCATCACTGCGGTCATCGCTCCGCCCGACGACAGGCCCGACACGTGCACGCGCGCTGCGTCGGACGAGTGGTCGGTCTTCATCTTGTCCACCATCTGCTTGATCGAAAGCGCCTCGCCCACCCCGCGCGCGTAGTCACCGGACTCGAACCAGTTGAAGCACCCGCTGCTGTTGTTGGAGGATTGCTGCTGGGGCAGGACCAGCGCGAACCGCCACTGGTCGGCGAACTTCGTCCAGCCGGGCTCGGCATCGTAGGACGCCGCCGTCTGGGTGCAGCCGTGCAGCAGAACCACCAGCGGGGCACCGGCCGGCAGGGTGTCGGGGACGTACTTGAACATCCGAAGGTTGCCGGGGTTCGTGCCGAACCCGGTTACCTCTACGAGGGAGGCCGCGCGCACGGGGGCCGGCACGAAAGTCGCCCCCACCAGCACAATCAGGGCCACGGCAGAAGAGATGGCCCCCCGGTGACGTGCCCCGTCGTTCCGGTTGTCGTTCCGGTTGCCGTTCCGGTCCCCGCCTGAAACCATCGGCCCCTCCTTGCGTCCCGCTCGACCCAGATATAAAATCTGAATCACCTGTCAGGTTTACTGATCGGTAGGGTACTGCGGCGCCGATAAAGGAGTCAAGGGTGGCGATCTCGCCGACGGCCGTCTCCGCGCAGGCAGCGGGCAAGCTGACCAAGGGCCAGCGCACGCGCGCCCGCCTGATTCAGGCCGCCGAGAAGGTCTTCGAAGAAGGGACCTACGACGACGCCTCGATCGTCGAGATCACCCGCCGCGCCGGGGTCAGCCAGGGCACTTTCTACCTCTACTTCCCCAGCAAGCTGGAGATCTTCCGGGAGGTCGTCCGGGATCTGGGCCATCAGCTTCGGGTCTCGATCGCCAAGGCGGTCGAGGGCCTAGATTCGCGCACGCACGTCGAGCGCAAGGGCTTCGAGGCGTTCTTCGCCTTCGTGCAGACGCACCCCGGGCTCTACCGGATCATCCGCCAAGCCGAGTTCGTC
>JBKKBA010000509.1:0-5927 GCA_046714275.1 Actinomycetota bacterium | reverse complement strand
CCCCCGATCTGCCCGATATCTCGGCTAGGAAGAAGTACCCGTCACCCCACAGGGGGGAAAGGAGTCAAGCTCTATGCTCATCGGAATTCGGAAGCGCCTCCAACGCAAGGAGGAGGGCGGATTCACGCTCATCGAGCTCATGGTGGTCGTGCTCATCATTGCCATTCTGATCGCAATCGCGATCCCGACTTTCCTTGGTGCTCGCAAGCGTGCGCAGGACCGTGCGGCTCAGTCGAACATCCGCAACGTGCTGACGGCTGAGAAGACGTATTACACCGACGCGCAGGTCTACACTGCATCGAAGACCGACATCGAGGCGATCGAGCCGGCCATTACGATCAATGCGGTCGACCCGCCGACCGCGGTCGGGAACAACGTGACCGTCGTTCTGACCTCCGGTGTTGTGTATCTATCGGCGAAGAGCGCGTCGGGAAGCTGCTTCTACGTCAAGGACGACGCAGCCTCGGCAACGCAGTTCGCGAAGGACACCGACGGAACCTGTTCCGCCAGCTCGGCCGTAACCCCTTGGAGCACAACTCCTTGGTAAGCACGGCTTCATGATCCACTGATGGGGGCGGCCAAACAGCCGCCCCCATCGCCTTTCCTACGCCCGCCAGCCCCTGTCCTAAAGGGGGCGTTCGCCGGAGACGAGGATGGGAGAGAGCGACACTGTCGCCCGGACGTGGGAATCCCGGCCGGTTCTGAACGAAAGCGAGATCTCAACTGTGACCAGTGGACCGGGACGGCTCGGAGTCACACTCCAGGTCGCCGACAGCGCCGCAGGCCTGAGGGTGATCGGCCCGGCGCCGGCGCCGGACGGAGGGCGTCGCCTGTTGCGTCGGCTGGTCGTTGCCACGGTCCTCACCGACGCTCTCGCGATCGTCGCAGCCCTGCTTGTGGCTCGGCATATTCGGTTCGGCCCGGGCAGTTCCGCCCGCCCGGCTGGGGAGTTGCTCCTTGTGGCCGTCGCACCTCTGCTCTGGGTTTCTATCTTCGCGGCCTTCAGGCTCTATGCCGCGTCCACCATGACCCCCGAAGACGAGTTTCGACAGTTGCTATCGGCGAGCGTCGTTGGTATGGCCGCGCTTGTCATGGTGGCCTATTGGTCGAAGGCGGAATTCTCGCGAATCTGGCTGGGCCTTGCCGGAGTGTTTGCCTGCGGGGCGGAGGTGGCGATCCGAGCCGGGTGGAGATCGCTGCACGCCCGTTTACGAGCGTCCGGGCGCGTGGCGCTCCGGACCTTGATCGTTGGAACAAATGTCGAGGCTCGGGAGCTGGCACGGACGCTGGGGGACTCGTCGCAGGGCTACGTGCCGATCGGCTTTGTCGGCATGCCTGGGACGGCGGTGCCGAAAACACTGGAGCTTCCGACCGTAGGGTCGGTCTTCACGTTGGGCCAGGTCGTCAAAGAGAACCGAGCCGCTTGTATCTTTGTCGCCGCCAGCTCGATGGGCGCAGAGGCGCTGAGCGACGTTGCGCGTATCGCTCGACAAGAAGGTTTGGAGTTGATGATTACCTCGCGTCTGCCGGAGGTGCTCTCGACTCGCCTGGCCGTCCGTCGGGTTGGCTCCACCACGGCTATGTCGGTCATGCCACCCCGCCTTACACGCAGCCAGGCCATCCTCAAGCGCGCCTTCGACGTTGCCGTGTCTTCGACCCTGATGTTGGTGTCTCTTCCGCTGATCGCAGCGATCGTCATCGCCGTCCGCGTGGACTCGCCGGGACCCGTGCTGTTCCGGCAGCGACGAGTCACCAAGAACGGCCGAGCCTTCACGATGCTGAAGTTCCGCTCGATGGTCGACGGCGCGCCGGCGCGAATGCCGCCGGGGAATCGAGCGGCCCCGTTCTTCAAGATTCCCGACGACCGCGACGTTACGCGCGTCGGCCGGTTCCTTCGTCGCTGGAGCCTTGACGAGTTGCCGCAGTTCGTCAATGTCCTGCGCGGTGACATGAGCCTGGTCGGACCGCGCCCGCTTCCGGTGGAGCAGGTGGAGGCGCGGCCGGAGCTCTTGGAGGCGCGGCACGAGGTGAAATCCGGGATGACGGGCTGGTGGCAGGTTCGCGGTCGCAGTCGCACCCCAGCCGAGGAAGCGATCCGCCTGGACCTCTTCTACATCGAGAACTGGTCGCTGGCCTACGACTTGTACATCCTGGCCGTCACGATCGCGGCGGTGCTGCGAGGGCGTGGTGCGCGATGACCGTAACCACTGCGCAAGAGCCTGTCCTTCGAGCGAAGTCGATACCGGTCGCTTCTGGAAGACGCGCCAGTGTGATCCGAGGCTGGACGGCGCGCGGTGCTCTCGCCGTGCTGGACCAGGGACTTGCCGCGTCGGGAAACCTTCTTCTGAGCGTTCTCCTTGCGCGATGGCTCGACCCCAGCGCATACGGCGCCTTTGCCCTCGGTTTGACCGTCCTGCTGTTCCTCTTCGGTTTCCACGACGCGTTCGTGTTGGAACCGATGAGCGTCCTGGGACCGGGCAGCTTTGCCGAGTCGATCAAGCCGTATCTCCGCAGCCAGCTGGCGCTCAGTCTTCGAATTTCAGGTGTTCTGGCTCTTCCGCCTCTCCTCGCCGGAGGCGTGCTGACGGCCGCGGGGAACGGTTCATTAGGCTGGGCGCTGCTTGGCGCCGGCATTGCCGTGCCCCCGGTGCTCACCTTCTGGCTCGCTCGCCGAATGCTGTATCTGGTCGAGCAGCCGGGTCGGGCCGCAGCCGGAAGCGCGGTTTCCTTCTTTGTGGCGCTCGGCGGGGTGCTGGTTCTCCGGATGGCCGACGCGATCACGCCCCTGAGCGGCTTCGTCGTAATGACCGTCGCCGCGGCGGTGGGTGCATGGTTCTTGCTCCGCCTGGGTGGAGGGCAGGCGACGACCCAGAAAGCTGCGCCGGCATGGCCGCAGCTTCTTCGCCGCCACTGGGCGTACGGACGATGGATTGCGATCGGGACCGTCATCGCGCTCGTGGCAACCCAGGTGCAGATGTTCGTCGCGGCAGGCATGCTCGGCTTGGATCAGGCCGGCGCGCTTCGGGCGATGCAGATCGTGACGCTGCCGGCCATCCACGCCATGACCGCTGTGGCGGCTCTCACGCTCCCAAGGCTTGCGTCGGACTTCGGGCGGGGAGACATGCGGAGCCTGCGTCGCAAGGGCATGCTGCTTACGGCCACACTTACCGGTGGCGCCGCCGTCTGGGAATTGCTTCTTATCGTGCAGGGACGCCGCATCGTGCAGGCTCTCTATGGAGGCGCGTTTGCAGGCGACGCCTGGCTGGTCCCAATCTTCGGCCTAGTCCCCGTGTTCGCAGCATTGACGGCCGGGACGTCGCTGATGCTTCGTGCGGCTCAGAGGCCGCAGCACTATCTGGTGGCCGCGGCGGTGACCGGTCCCGCCGGGATCGTGTCGGCAGCGATCTTTACCCGTTGGTGGGGGCTTGGAGGGGCGGCGGCCAGCATCGTGCTTGCGTACGGGGCAACGGCGGCAGTCGCCTTTCTTCTGTATCGAGCGTGGATCAAAAGAAGGGGGGCAGATCATGCGTAGTGTCCGGCATCGCGCCGACCAAGGAATCCGATATCAAGGGTTGTCCGTCCACGCGCCACCGGGTGTCCACGAGGACGCATTTCGATGCCTTATGCGCCACGTTCAACCCGGTGCCCGAGTGCTCGAGCTTGGTGCAGGATCCGGAGCGTTTACCCGCCGCCTGCTGGACGCTGGAATGAAAGTTGATGCAACCGACTTCGATCCAAACGGCTGGGCGCTGACCGACGTCCCCGTCGTGCGGCAGGATCTCAATGAGGCCGTGTGGGACATCCCGGAGGGGCGCTATGACGTCGTCGTCGCCGTGGAAGTGCTTGAGCACCTGGAGAATCCATCGGCCGCCTTGCGAAGCGCCCGCGCTCTCTTGCGACCCGGGGGGATTCTCTTCTTCACGACACCCAACGTCGCTTCGGTGGAATCCAGGCGCAGAATGATCGTACGGGGGGAGCCGACCTTCTTCGGCCGGGGTCTGCTGTTCGATGGAGGGCACTTGACGATCCTGCCCTTCTGGCTTCTGGAAGACGTTCTTGAGAAGGAACGATTCCAAGTCGTTGAGCGAGCTTTTCTTGGCAAGCAGCCGGTCGTGGCCCGCCAAGGGAGATCCACGTGGAAGCGTCTCGTGGTTCCTCCCATCGATCTGCTTCTGCTGGCGCTGGGGCGCCGGATCCCTCGTGACGCCGCCTTCCGCAGTTGTGTCGGCTATGCCGTCCGGCCATGCCTTGAAGCCCAAGAAGGAATACCCGCATGAGGATCCTGATGACGTACACCTTCTCGCTGGGGACTCCCGGCGGAGGGACGGTCGGCTGTCTGGAGATCGCCCGTGGATTGCGCGAATTGGGGGCTAACGTGACGCTGCTCCCGGTAGCCCGCGGTCCCAGTCCGGGCCTTTACGGCGACGACGACGGTGCGATCGCGGTTCGTCGCAGCCGGGTGCACGCGCTGCTCGACTCGGTCCCGATGGCAATAGGGGTCAGACGTATCCTTCAGGACCGTCCGGTCGATGCCGTGATCGGCTGGGGTCCGGAGGCAGCTTTCCTTCCCCGGCTGCTTCGCTCCCGGGGCGTTGCCCTTTGCATGATCGCCGCCTCGTCGTCGTACGAGCAATGGTGGAACCGATCCACCCGGATGCGTTCGGTCAAGCGGCTCACCGACTCTTGGTTCCACGCCCGGCCCTTCCGGCAGGCGGACGTTGTCTTCGCGCTCTCACGCTTCACCCGCAACGAGATGGCCGGTCTGATCGGCGTGAAGCCCGATCGGATCGTCGTCACGCACTGGGGCGTCGATCCGGGTTTCGCGACGATTGCTCGTCACGCGGGCGACATCCGCCGTGTTCTGTTCTTCGGGTCCCTCGCGCCGATCAAGGGAGCGACGGATGCGATCGAGGCTCTTGGCATGGTTGCCACCGGTGGCCGAAGGAACTGGAGCCTTGGCGTCGCCGGCTGGGGGGACGACCGTCCGCTGCGCGCGGCGGTTCGCCGTCATGGCCTTGAGAACAACGTGGAGTTTCTTGGCTGTCTGGACCCGGCACGACTGGTGCAGGAGCTGGCTCGTTCAGACTTAGCGGTTTTGCCGTCCCGCGCCGAGTCCTTCGGACTGGCGATCGCCGAAGCGCAGGCATCCGGCATTCCCGTCATCGCGTACGACACGGCAGCGGTACCGGAGGTGGTCGAGTCCGGCGTGACTGGGACGCTCGTCCCTGCGGGACGCATTGACCTGCTGGCCACTGCCATCGAGGACGTCATGGCCGATCCGGCCCGAGCATTCCTCATGGGGCAGGCCGGCCGAGATCGGATTAGACGGCTGTTTGCGTGGAAACGGACTGCGGCGACGATGCTGGATGCGATCGAGCATGTCCCCGTGCGCTCCCCGGCGCAGAGCGCGATCTCTACCATGGCGGGATCCTCCAGGGAGGGAGCATGATCGAATCCACGCGGGCCGCGTTCGACGCCCGTTACCACACTCTCGCGCGCCGGGGAGGCTGGTTCCATCCATCGACGCAAGTCACCATGCTGGCATCGCTGGCCCGGGCGCTTGGTCCCTGGCTTCCCGAAGATCGTGACGCGGCGATCCTGGATGTGGGATGCGGCGAGGGATCGCTTCTGACTCTGCTCCGGAACCGTGGATACCAGAAGCTCTCGGCGTTCGACGTGTCGCCGGAGAATATCCGGCTGTGTCACCAGCAGGGCTTCGAATTCGTAACGCTCTGCGACGCCTTGAGCCTGGAAGCCTTTCAGCCGGGCGCTGCGTATGACGCGATCTTTCTGATGGATCTGATCGAGCATCTGCCGAAGGAGCACGCGCTCCCGCTGTTGCGGGCTGCAAGGGAAAGGCTTCGCCCCGGCGGGCGGCTGATCGTTCAAACCCCGAATCTCGGCTCGGTCCTGGGTGTGCTCTACCG
>JBKKBA010000508.1:0-2888 GCA_046714275.1 Actinomycetota bacterium | reverse complement strand
CCGCTGGAGCGCCGGATCGCCAGGGTGGCGCGCCCCGTGGTCAACCGGATGGTGAAGGCGCCGATCATCGCCTCCGATGCCGTGCTGGGGGCGGTCGAGCGGCTTCATCGCACGCTTGAGGCCGTTCGGCAGTTGCTGGTCGATACCGAGGTGTCCACGGTGCGGTTGGTGGTCAACGCCGAGCGGATGGTCATCGCCGAGGCGCGCCGGACGTATACCTATCTGAACCTGTTCGGCTATCGGGTGGACGCAGTGATCTGCAACCGGCTGCTGCCCGAAGCCGTATCGGATCCCTACTTCGCGGAATGGAAGACTCTGCAGAAAGGTCATCTGGCCACGATCCACGAGTCGTTTGCGCCGGTGCCGATCATGACCGTTCCCCTGTACGACCGCGAGATGATCGGGATGGATCTGTTGGATTCGCTGGCGGTGGATCTGTACGAAGGTATCGACCCGGCGGCGATCTTGCATCACGAAGAGCCCATCAGCGTCCGCAAGGTCAAAGGTGGCGCCGAACTGACGCTGCGGCTGCCGTTCACCGACAAGGCCGACATCGACCTGCTGCGGAAGGGCGAAGATCTGTACGTCAAGGTTGGGCCGTACAAGCGAGCCATCATGCTGCCGACGACCCTGGCTCGCCTGGAGGTGGCCGGGGCGCAGTTCGAGGACGAGGCCCTGATCATCCAGTTCCGGCTGCCGGAGGGCATGGTCGAGCCGGAGCGCCCAAAGCCCCGGCAGCCGACGCGCAAGCGCGCTCGCGCCGCGAAGAGTACGACCAAGACCAAGACGAAAACCAAAGGAGAGTGACGGTGGCCAAAGAGACGGGGGCCGAAGAGACGGGCCTGCCCGGTAGCGGACCGTTTGCGGCGTTCGGGTCGATGCCCTGGGGAAATACGCAGGACTGCATGCTCTGCCCGTTCGGCTTGACGTTCTTCGCGCTGCGCAACACCAAGCCCGAGGTCATGGAGCATCTGATGAAGGCAGGCATGGAGCTGGCTCTGGCTTTCAAGGCCGTCGTTGAGGCCGCCGCGGAGCGCATGGGCAGCCAGGAGCCCGGCAACGACGGGCTCAAGCGAATCACGATCGACTAGCCGGCTAGCGGTAATGAATCGGCACGCTGGAGCTGCCCGAATTCATACTGCTACCGATCGGGGTTCGGGATGTCCCCAGCCGATCTGGCCATGCCCGGCGGTTGGCGAGTAGACTCCGCGGCAATGGCCGGCCGGAGCGGCACCACGAACGTCCCGACAGAAGCGACGCTCCGAGAGCTTGCGTCGTTCGATGCGGGTGACGCAGCGGTTCTGTCGTTCTATCTGGATACCGACGGCAGCCGCTTCCCTCGCCGGGCCGACTACGAGAAAACCACCTCCGATCTTCTGCGCACCGTGGACGTCTCGCAGCTACCGCGCCAGGCTCGGGCCGGTATCGAAGCGGACATGCACCGCATCTCCGAGTTTGTCACGAAGGACCTGGAACGCTCCGGCGTTCGCGGCGTCGCGATCTTTGCGTGCGGTCCCCGGAAACTGTGGCAGGTCTTCACGCTTCCCGTGCCGGTGCGCGGGCGGGCGGTTGTCGATCGTCATCCGCACGTGCTGCGGCTGGAGGCCATGCTGACCCGGGCCGAGCGGTTCTGCACGGTGCTGGTGTCGCGTGATCGCGCCCGGCTGTTCACGACCCACCTAGGGCAGACCACCGAACGCACAGAGGTTCTTGATTCCGTCCCTGGAAAACATGGTCAGGGCGGCTTGTCGCAGGCAAACTACTCGCGACACATCGACGAGCTTGCGCAGCGCCACTATAAGCACGTTGCCGACGAGCTGTTCACCCTTTCTAAGCGCGAGCCCTTCGACCACCTGATTCTGGCAGGCCCCGACGAGGCGCTGGCGACGTTCGAGAAGAGCCTTCACGCGTGGCTGACGGAACGCGTCGCCGGCCGGGTGTCGCTGCCGATGGCGGCATCTGCGAAAGAGGTTCATGCGGCGACGGTGAAAGCCGAGGATGTCCTTGAGACCGAGCGGGCCGCAGACTCGGTGACGCGCGTGCTGGAGGAGTTCGCCGCCGGCCGGCACGGCGTCGTCGGAGTGGATCCGACGCTTGCAGCGCTTCTGGAGGGTCGCGTCGAGGTGCTGGCGATCACCGACGGCGAGCCGTTGAGCGGGTTCCGCTGCACGTCGTGCGGACGCTTGGCCGTGGCCGACGGCGACTGTCCCGTGTGCGCGGCGTCCATGGCTCCCGTGGCGGATTTGCACGAGGAGATGGTGGACGAGGCTCTCCGCCGTCGATGCCGCGTGGTCGCCGCCGAGACGCGCCCGCTGCCCGGCGGCGTCGGCGCGCTGCTCCGCTTCTAAGCTTCGCGTGGCTGCTCCCGCGATCGGCATCGACGTCGGCGGCACGAAGATCGCCGGCGCCGTCGTTGACCAGAACGGCGAAATCATGGCTCGGAACGTGATCGCCACGGATGCCGACGCTCCGAACGCGATCCTGACGGGAATGGTGAAGCTGGCGCTGGAGCTGCGCGGCGTCGTCAAGGCGGTCTGTGCAATCGGCGTCGGTGCCGCAGGGCTGGTCGACTCCAGCCGCGGCGTCGTCTTGGGCGCGCCGAACATCGCCTACCGCAACTTGTTCGTGCGCGACACGCTGAAGGAGCGGCTAAAGCTTCCTGTAGTGGTGGACAACGACGCGAATGCGGCCGCGTGGGGCGAGGCCCGCTTCGGGGCGGGGCGCGGCGTTCGCGACCAGATCATGGTGACGGTCGGCACCGGCATTGGGGGCGGGCTGATCCTGGATGGCCAGATGTATCGCGGTGCCTACGGGGCCGGAGCAGAGATTGGTCACATGATCCTGGATCCCGACGGTCCCGAATGCCCGTGCGGCGCGCGGGGGTGCTT
>JBKKBA010000507.1:0-3162 GCA_046714275.1 Actinomycetota bacterium | reverse complement strand
CCGCCAGCGCCAGCAGCCCGGCCGCGACCCCCATCACGGCAGCCGCAACCACACACCGCAGCGGCCACGGCCCCGGAAGCAGCGCCGCAATCGTCGCACCGAAGCCGGCCAAACCCCAGTGTCCCAGCACGACCTCTCCGGCAAACATCCATGCGACGGCAACGGCCAAAGACCCCAGCGCCAGCGCAGCCGACGTCGCGTAGAGCACGTCGCCCCCGGCATTCAGCAGCACCGGGGGAACCACGGCAGCAACCAGGGCTAGGACGGCCAGCAGCATGCCGCTCAGTTGGATCTGCGGCAGCCGGGCAACGCTCCACGGCAGCGGGCGCGGCGTGGTCGCCGCGGCCCACGATGACGCGCGCGATGCGGCCTCGGCCCGTCCCAAGCGCCGGCGCTGAAGGGCGACGGCCACAACGACGGCTCCACCCAGCATCAGCTTTTCGGAGCCGGCAAAGGGCCACTGGTACCACAGCAACAGCCGGTAGAACACGCCCAGCCCCAGCGCGGCGGCAGCCGTCGCGGGAAGGCTGCGCATGCCGGCCAGAACGGCGGGCGCGATCGCAAACAGCAGCACCGTGGATCCCAGCCCCCCGCCCAGGCTGAAACCCAGCACGGGGATGGAAAGAATCCCGCCGACCGATGCCACCGCGCCGGCGACGGCCCAGACCACAGAACGCACAACGCCGGCCGGCACGCCCAGCACACCCGCTCGTTCTGCATCCTGGCCCAGGGCGCACGCGGCCAGTCCCAGCCGGCTGCGATGCAGGAACCACCACAGCGACGCCAGGACGACGGGAAGCGCGATAAGCGCCAAGAAGTCCGGCCCCAGCAGCCGCACCGGGAACAGGTCGACGGTGAACCCCAGATCGACGGTGTAGGTCGGAAGCGGGCCACCGAACGCAAACGGCAGCGCGGTGTGAGCCGCGGACAGCAGTTGCGCCAGTCCCACCGTGGCGACCAGCAAGACGGCGCGCGGCTGATCTTGAAGCTTGCGAAGCGCCAGACGCTCTGAAGCCAGACCCAGCAATGCTCCAACGGCGATCCCCACCGGCGCCGCCCACCAGAAGCTCCACCCTGCCGACGTGACCAAAAGGCCGGTCAGCACACCCCCAACCAGCCCCAGTGCCGGCTGGGCCAGATTCACCAGACGCGTGGTGCGCCACAGCAGCGTGATCCCCAGTGCGTTGAAGGCTGCCAGCGATCCAACGACCAGCCCAAGAACGATGATTCCCGCGGGAGGCACGAGCGACTGCTAGAACGCCGCGCCGCGGGCGTAGCGCCGATTTTCCGGGAACACGTAGGCGCCGGCCGTCGCGGCCCCCGCTTTCCGGGTCGTCGGGGACCAGACGATCTTCGCAACGTCACCCACCGGCGAACGGTCGGCGACGTTGGTCGTCAGGAGCATGTTTGCCGCGTCACCGGTTCGTCCGCCGATCGCGTCGTACCGGTACGGGGTGAACCGGCTCAACCCCGCGTGAACGCTTTCAACGGTGATGTCGGGACCGGCGTTGGTCAGCCCGACAACCAGAGGGAGCAACGCCATGTAGACGAGCGGGGTTTGCGCCGGGACGTCGGTGTCCCCCGTGATCTCGACGTAGGCCTTGAACCACTCGGTCCGTCGCGCGTGGTCGTCCAGCGTCAGGTCGCTGGTCAGTTGCGGGTCGTAGCAGGTGAGCCCGGATGCGCGCGTCCATTGCGCGGCGTTATAGAGGCGCGCCATGGCTTCGGAGTCCTGCCCCGAGCAGGGCCAGATGGCGTAGTCGGGGTTGTAGCCGTTGGCCTGTGCCGCATGCGTGAAGTTCAGCGGAGCGCCGGCATCGGGCGAGATGATGGTGTTCACGCCCTTGCTTCGGAACGCGGCGACCGCGTCGCGCCCTTGCTGCTGGGCATCGGCCAGCTCGGCGTCCAGGGCAAAGGTGGCGGCAATATTGACGCCGGCCCGCCTAAATCGCTGGACGACCTTTGGCGCCGAGTCGATCAGCCCCGGATAGCGCGCATACAGAAACCCATAGACACGCTTGGACTGCGCCGGACCGACCGTGTACGGACGCGCCTTGTCCTTCTGAAGGTAGGCCAGCATGGTGTCCACTTGGGTTTCCCACGACATGCCCGACGGCGTGCAGTAGCCGTTCGTGCGCTGGGCAAGCGTGCCGCTGCGCGCCCCTAGATCGTACGTCGCGAAGTTGTGGATCCCGTACTTCGCCAGATGCGGGCAGATGTAGGCAGACAACGATCCGTGCGATGAGATGGCCGCGAAGGGCTGGTCGTCCCTGGCGATGGATTCCGCGTACGCCGGGTACTTCCAGGCGTAGGTCTCGACGTCGCGCACCACGCCCTTCAACTTCCGGCCGTGCAAGTTGAACGGAAAACCCATCAGTGTCGCTCCCCCGCCGGCGTGCTTGTTGATCCATTGGACCAACACGCGAAAAGCCTTGGCCTCGTCGACGTTTCCATCCTGGCCGGTTCCGCCCAGATAGGGACTGGCCTTCGTGCGATCGCCCTTCCAGTAGTAGACAACCTTGACGTCTTTGGCGGTGACCCCGGGCGGGCGAAGGCCGGGGCGGGGAAGCCCTCCGGCGTCCGTTCCCGGGCCGGCGGGGTTTCCCGTCCCTGAGGCATTACCCTCCGCCGTACCGAGGGCTCCCGGTGCAGGTGCCCCTTCGCCTTTGCCACTGCCCGGGAGGCCGTTCGGCGAACCGCCGGCTCCGTACCTGCCGCTCGCGTCGGCTGCGGCGCGCGGCTGCGATCCGGCGACCGGCGTGATGGCATGACGAACGACGACAAGGCTGTTCACCAATAGCAAGACCGCAATGAGAGAACTCAGCGTGCGCCATTGGAATCCGGCGCGAGCGGCAAGCAAGCGGACGGTACCGCCGTTCAAAAAGAACCTCCCCGGGCAAAGGCTCGGAATGCCGGCAGTGTACGAGAAATGTCGCGAGCATTGTCACGACGATCTGTCGAAAAACAGCCGGCCCGGCGCGCATGCGCAAACTGACAATGTGTCGTGACAACGTGTCGCAACCCGCTTCCTGCGGGGCCGATTCCAGGTTGATCCGTCGCAAGCGAACCGGCACGGCGATCCGGCTCCGGGCGTTCCGGCAGGCACCCGTCGGTATACTCGCCCGCGTGCCGAAAATCACCGCTCCCACACTTGGGGAGCAC
>JBKKBA010000506.1:0-4293 GCA_046714275.1 Actinomycetota bacterium | reverse complement strand
CAACATCTCGGCGCTCTCGATGCCGGCCAGCTTTTGGAAGAAAGAAAAGACCTGCTGCGGTTCCCACGAACGCGGATCGATCGACGCACCGACACCCTCGGGCAGGGCGCGCACCAGGTTTCCAACCAACCCTCCGCCGGTGATGTGCGCGGCGGCGTGGACGACACCCGCGCGCATCGCGGCCAGCACGGCCGGCGCGTAGATGCGCGTCGGCTCAAGCAACTCTTCGCCGAGCGTGCGGCCAAACCCCGCGGGGTCGGTCGCTAGATCCAAGTCGTGCTCCAGGATCAGGCGCCGGATCAGCGAATACCCGTTGGAGTGCAAGCCGCTTGCGGCAAGCCCTAACACGACGTCGCCGGGCGCGACTCGCTGTGGGCCCGGCATCTGATCGCGCTCCGCCACGCCGACGGCGAACGCTGCCAGGTCGTAGGTATCGGCGTCCATGATGCCGGGGTGCTCGGCGGTTTCTCCGCCGATCAGCGCGCAGCCGGCGGTGCGGCAGCCGTCCGCGATCCCCTTGACGATCTGCGCGATCCGATCGGGCACCAGGCGCCCGCAGGCGATGTAGTCCAGCAAGAAAAGCGGCTCGCCGCCGTCGCAGACCAGGTCGTCCACGACCATGGCGACTAAGTCGATGCCGATGGTGTCGTGACGGTCCAGCGTCTGCGCGATGGAGCACTTGGTCCCGACCCCATCGGTCGCGCTCAACAGCACCGGCTGCCGATACCCAGAAAGGTCGGGCGCGAACGCACCGGAGAAACCCCCGATCGCGCCCAGCACCTCGGGACGCGCCGTGGACGCGACGTAGCCTCGCATCAAATCGACGGCTCGCTCGCCGGCTTCGACATCCACGCCGGCTGCGGCGTAGGTGCCGGTTGGCTTGCCGCCGGTCACGGGCGCGGCTCGGAGGGTGATTCCTCCAACACGAACTTGTGCGACGCGGCCTCCTGATCGGGAACCGGCACCGGATAGATGCCGTCGAAGCACGCCCGGCAGAAGCGATCCTTCTTCGAGCCGGTCGCGGCGACCATCCCTTCCAGCGAAAGGTACGCCAGCGAATCGGCTCCGATGAAGGTCTTGATCTCATCCACGGCAAGATCGGTCGCGATCAGCTCGGCCTTGGTGGCCATGTCGATGCCGTAGAAGCACGGCCAGCGCACCGGCGGCGACGTGATGCGCAGGTGGACCTCTGTCGCCCCGGCCTCGCGCAGAAGTGCTACCAACTGACGCGTGGTGTTGCCGCGCACGATCGAATCGTCCACCACGATCAGGCGCTTGCCCTTGATCGCGCTGCGCAGAGGGTTCAGCTTCAAGCGGATGCCGCGCTCGCGGATCGCCTGGGTCGGCTGGATGAACGTGCGGCCGACGTAGCGGTTCTTCACGATGCCTTCGCCGTAGGGGATACCGCTGGCCTCGGCGAAACCGGCCGCTGCCGGCGGGCCCGTGTCCGGCACACCGATCACCATGTCGGCGTCGGCCGGAGCTTCCGCGGCAAGGCGCCGTCCCAGCTCACGCCGGACCTCGTGCACGCCGCGCCCGTACAGAACGCTGTCGGGTCGAGCCAGGTAGACGAACTCGAAGATGCACATCTTCGGCTGCGGCTGCGAGAAGATCCACGAACGGAGTCCGCGATCGTCTACCGCAACGACCTCACCCGGCTCGACATCGCGAACAAACGCGGCGCCGACGATGTCCAGCGCGCAGGTCTCGCTGGCCAGAACCCATCCGCCGTCGGCCATACGCCCGATCGAAAGCGGCCGGATGCCGTGCGCGTCGCGCACCCCGTACACGGTGCGCTCATCCATCGCCACGAAGGAATACGCGCCGTTCAGCTCCGGCATCAGCGAGACGATCGCCTCTTCCAGCGGCATCTGGTTGGCGCGCTCGGCCAGCAGCTCGGCGACGACATCGGTATCGGTGGACGCCTTGGGGCCGTTGGCGCCGCGACGCTTCACGCGCAAGGCCAGCTGGGCAGTGTTGGTCAGGTTGCCGTTGTGTCCAAGCGCGATGCCGCCGCCACGGGCCGTGGGCTTAAAGGTCGGCTGGGCGTTCTCCCAGCGAGTGGATCCAGTCGTCGAATAGCGCGTGTGGCCGATGCCCAGCGGGCCGCTGAGCGTTGCCAGCGTCGCCTCGCTGAAGACCTGGGCAACCAGGCCCATGTCCTTGTAGACGATGATGCCGTTGCCGTCGGAGACGGCGATCCCGGCGGATTCCTGGCCGCGATGCTGAAGGGCGTACAGCCCGAAGAAGCAAAGCTTCGCGACCTCCTCGCCCGGCGCCCAAACGCCGAACAGGCCACACTCTTCCTTCGGGGAGTCCGCGCCCATTCAGGTTGGAATTCTATCAGGCAACCGCGTCGTTCCTCATGTGGCGCAAGGGTTGCGAAGCGCGTAGATTCGCTTGTTTCGCCGAATCAACCAAGAACCTTGTCGAGCGTCCTTCCGTGAGCGCCCCGAAGCGCCTCAATCGTCACATCGGCCGCGCCTTCGACGATCAAGCGATCCCCGCCGACGCGCCCGATCGAGGTCGCCGGGACCCCAGCTTGCGCCGCCGCCGCCAGGACGACCCCGATCCGGTCCGGCGCGCAGGTGACAACGGCTCGCGTCGCCGACTCGGAGAACAGCCAGACGTGGGGCGGAAGGTCGGAGCCTGGGGGGCCGGGCGCCACCGTCGCGCCCATGCCGCCGGCGATCGCGCTTTCGGCAAGCGTGACCGCAAGCCCGCCCTCCGAACAGTCGTGCGCCGACCGCACGACCCGCCGCTCGGCCAGGCCGGCAAGCAGGTCGCACAGCGCCTTTTCTTGCTGAAGGTCCAGGGACGGCGGGACGCCCCCCAGGTGCCGGTGCAGGATCCACGCATACTCGCTGCCGCCCATCTCGTCTTTGGTTTGGCCCAGCAGCACGATCTCGTCGCCCTCATCGACAAAGCCGATGCCCAGCCGGATGGAGGCATCCTCCATGATCCCCAGCATCCCGATAATCGGCGTCGGGTGGATCGAGGCGCCGTCGGTCTCGTTGTAGAAGGACACGTTGCCGCCGGTGACCGGCGTTTCCAGCACGCGGCACGCTTCGCCCATGCCGGCGACGGCTTCGGCGAACTGCCACATCACGTCGGAGCGCTCGGGATTGCCGAAGTTCAAGCAGTTAGTGACGGCCAGCGGCCGCGCACCGCTGCAGGCCACGTTGCGCGCGGCTTCGGCAACCGCGTGCATCCCGCCAAGGCGCGGATCAAGCTGCCCGTAGCGGCCGTTGCCGTCCGTGGAGATCGCCAGCGCGCGATTTGTTCCTTCGATCCGAACGATCGCGGCATCGGATCCCGGACCGGCCAGCGTGTTGTGCTGCACCAGATAGTCGTACTGCTCCCACGCCCATCGCTTGTCGCACACGTTGTATCCGCCAAGGACCTGCAAGATCGCGGCACCCAGATCTTCCGGCACCGGCAGCGCCGCGGGATCATCGGCATGCAGAACGTCCAGCCACGCGGGCCGCTGCATGGCCCGCTCGTACGTGGGCCCTTCGTCGGCCAGCGATCGGGCCGGCACGTCGGCAACGATCTCACCGTGGTGACGGATCACCAGCTTGTCGCCTTCGGTGACGTGGCCGACGACGACCGCATCGACGCCCCATCGCTCGCAGGTCTTGATCGCGCGCTCCACATCGTCGGGACGCACGATGGCAAACATGCGCTCCTGCGATTCGCTCGTAAGAATCTCGAACGGCTCCATGCCGACCTCGCGCAAGGGCACGGCATCAAGATCGATCTCCATGCCAACCTCGCCGCGGCTGGCCATCTCGCTGGTCGCGCAGCAGAACCCGGCGCCGCCCAGGTCCTGCAAGCCGACCAGCAGGCCTTGCTCCAGCAGGTCCAGCGTCGCTTCGATGACGACCTTTTCACTGAACGGGTCGCCGACCTGAACGCTGGGACGCTTCGCCTCGGCCTGGGCGTCGAAGGGACGGCTGGCCAGCACGCTGTCCCCGCCGATCCCATCGCGGCCCGTCTTCGCGCCGTACAGCAGCGCCACATTGCCGGGTCCCTGCGCCCGGGCGCGCGCGATCATGTCGCGCCGCATGATGCCGACGCACATCACGTTCACCAGCGGATTGCCCGCGTAACACGGATCGAACTTGATCTCGCCGCCGACCGTTGGGACCCCAACCGAGTTGCCGTACTGTCCGATGCCGGCGACCACACCGCTCAGCAAGTGCCGCTGCGTGAAGTCGGACGGTTCGCCGAAGCGCAGCGGATCCAGCAACGCGACCGGCCGGGCTCCGGTGGCGATGATGTCGCGCACGA
>JBKKBA010000505.1:0-7398 GCA_046714275.1 Actinomycetota bacterium | reverse complement strand
GGCGCCGCAACACGGCATCCAGATCGAAACGCAGATTCGGCCGATTCGATCGCTTGGAGACCAGGATTACCGTGACGCGCTCGCAACCAAGGTCGGGATTGAGGTGGCGGTCTCGCTTCTTCTGACGCCGAGTGCAAACGTGTCCGTGCGAGCGCTCGCACGCGCGCTCGGACGCGCGCCCAGCGCGGTCTCTACGGTATTGAAGCGTCTCCGTGAAGCGTCGCTCGTGACGGACGCGATGGAGCCGCTCGTCCCGGAGCTGTTTGACGAGCTCTCGCTCTCATGGTCGCCCCGCCGGGTTGCGCTGGCCGGAAAGCCGACGCCGGAAGACGCCAGATCGCTGGAACGATTGAGATTTGAAATCGCCGATCCCGACGCGCCCGGCTGGGCCCTGACCGATACGCTCGCCGCCTGCTACTACGGCGCGCCGGTCGTCGTGGGAAGCGGCTACCCGCCGGACTTCTACGTCCCCTCCGACCGGTCGCTCCGCGATGCGTGTGCTCACTTCGGGCTCGCCCGGTCCTACGAGCTTCGGGCGTGCACGGTCTCCGTCGCGCCGGTGATCGCGGCCGTCACCAACCGGGTCGTTCGAGTCGACGCCGCCGCAGACGAGCTGCTCTCGACCCGCCCCCTGTTCGTCGCCTTGGAGCTTGCACGCGACCGCGCTCGCGGTCGCGAGATTCTGGATCGATGGGATCCCCCGGAAGGATCCACTCGTGTCTGGTGACGCCGCCTTCTTCGGTGATGGAGCCGGCGAGCTCGCGCGGCTTGTCCCGGCGATCCAGGCGCTCGAACGTCAAGGCCTGCCACGACACGCTCTGATCGGCGGTATCGCGGTCATCGCGCGACTAGGTCAAAGGCACCGGGCGACCTCGGACATCGACGAGGTCTATCTCGGCGACAGCATCGACGCCGTTCAAGTCCTTGTCGATCGCGGCGCCAGCCGGCAGCCGAACGGCGTGATCCTCCAGGACGGTACCAAGGTCGATTTGATCGCGGTGGGAGATTATGAGCGCGAGGATCTCCCCGAGGACACAGGCCAGCGGGCGTTCATCCTCGCTCACCGCTGGGCGCTCGATACGTCAGAACCCCTCACGCTGGTCGTGGGAGACGCGGAGGGAACGGCGAAAGCCGGCGTGACGACGACCGTCTCAACGACCGCGGCGCTCGTCGCGATGAAGATCTCATCTGCTCCGGCACGTCGGGAGCCCACACTGTACAAGCGGGCGACCGACATCTTCGACGTCTACCGCCTGTTGACCGTCCACGACCTCGACGGGAGTGTCGCCGCCGCGGTGAACCACGCTCCCGAGGATCTCGCGATGCTCACGAGCGGCCTTGCGGACCGACTGCTCGTTCGCGAAGCGGAGCGATCGGTTCGCTGGATGTTGACCGCGGGCGGTCCGGAGATGGAGCACGTCACGGCCGCAGACCTGCGAGCCGTGGGCGCGCCATTCGTCGACCTGCTTGCCTGATCCACCACGGGTGGCTTAGGCGGTGCGCGCGACGATCTGGTCGTGTTCGGCGGTGACGTCGATCACCACGTTTTCGCGCTCCGCCAGGACCGGGTCCAGGAAGATGCGGACCGATCCCGCAGTGACAACTTGTTCGCCTTGCTGGGGCTCGTCGTCGAACGACGTTTGCGTGACTCCACCGGTCAAGCGAACGCGGACGCCGAAGCCGGCGGGGTCCAAGCGGGCCGCTTCCAGGCCCCTCAGCAGCACTTCTGCCGCTCGCTTGCTGACCGTGACGTCTGCCATATCGGCCGGAAGTGTATTCGCCCCGGCGGGAGTAAACTGCTGAACCTATGTCGACCGATCAGCAACGACCCGTTTTGTCGCGCGCCGCTTTGGAGCGACTGAAGGAAGAGCTTGAGCACCTGTCCACCGAGGGACGCCGTGAGACCGCGGAGCGACTGCTTCGCGCGCGCGAGTTGGGCGACCTGTCTGAAAACGCTGAGTACGACCAGACCAAGAACGACCAGGGGCAGATGGAGGCGCGCATCCGCTACTTGGATTGGACGATCAAGAACGCGATCGTGCAGGACGGTCCGATCTCGACCGACAAGGTCTCGGCCGGGATGATCGTCACACTGCGCGCTCTGGACGACAACGAAGACGAAAAGTATCTGCTGGCCATGTCCAAGGAAGAGCGCGCGAAGGACGTTCGGACGATCACGGTGGGGTCGCCTCTGGGCCAGGCCGTCGTCGGACACGCCGAGGGCGACGAGGTCTCCTACGCCGCGCCGGGCGGCACCTTCCGCTATCGCATCATGGCCTTCAAGCCGTGGGACGGCCGGTGACCCCCAGGCAAGTCCGCTGATCGCCGGCCACCACACACGACCAAAGGAGCTCGATGATGACCACGTATGCCACGCTCAAGACATCGATGGGCGACATCAAGTGCAAGTTGCTGCCGGACCACGCGCCGAAGACCGTCGAGAACTTCGTCGGACTGGCCACCGGAAAGAAGACGTGGCGCGACCCGCGCACCGGCGAGCAGAGCAACGACCCGCTCTACGACAACACGACGTTCCATCGCGTCATCCCGGAATTCATGATCCAGGCCGGCGACCCGCTGGGAACCGGAACCGGCGGCCCCGGCTACAACTTCGAAGACGAGGTCACCGGCGGTCCGTCTTTCAGCCGCGCCGGCTATCTGGCCATGGCGAACTCCGGACCGAACACCAACGGATCACAGTTCTTCGTCACCGTCGTGCCGACCAGCTGGTTGACCGGAAAGCACACGATCTTCGGCGAGGTCGTCGAGGGCATGGAGATCGTCAACGCGATCTCGAAGGTGCCGACGGGCGCGAACGACCGTCCGAAGGAGCCGGTGACCCTGCAGACGATCGAGATCCTCGAAGAGTCTTGATCCGAAGGTCTTGAACGAGCTGCCGGACGTGGCCGAGCGCGTCGCGCGCGCGGCCGGGGTGTTGCTGCTGGATCGGTTCGGAACTCCGGCGCGTGGCGTTGCGACCAAGGAAACCGGGACCGACATGGTCTCCGACGCCGACCGCGACGCCGAAGCGCTGATCCTTGGCATGATCCGCGACCGCCGGCCCTTCGACGGCGTGCTTGGCGAAGAGTCCGGCGAGCGCCCCGGATCAAGCGGTCTGCTGTGGATCGTCGATCCGCTGGATGGCACCACGAACTTTCTGTACGGCATCCCGCAGTGGTGCGTGAGCGTGGCCGTGGAGGACGTGGACGGCGGAGTGGCCGGCGTTGTCTACGACCCCAACCGCGACGAGCTGTTCGCGGCAACGCGCGGCGGCGGGGCGACATTGAACGGAACCGCGATCCGCGCGTCGTTGCTGACGGATGTTTCCACGGCTCTGGTGGCAACGGGCTACGCCTATCACCCCGAGGAGCGCCTGCGGTGGGGTCGAGTGACCACGTCGATGCTGCCTCGGGTGCGGGATCTGCGCCGCGGTGGCTCGGCCGCGCTGGACCTGGCGTGGTGCGCCGCCGGACGCGTGGACGTCTATGCCGAAATCCCGTGCCGGCGCTGGGACCGGGCCGCCGGGGCGCTGATCGCCGCCGAAGCCGGTTGCACCGTGGGGATGCTGCCTGCGCTGGGCCCAAGCGGTGAAGGCGTGCTGGCCGCGCCGCCCGCATTGTTCGAGCCAATGGCCGGCATTCTTCGAGACGCGGGGATCGACTGCTGAACGGCTACGACCCCGGACCGGGGCGGCGGTCGAAGCGGAAGATGTGCGCGTCGGGATGGGTGCGGCCCAAATACCGGTCGCGAACAATCTCTGCGGCGGTCGGTGCGAATGTGAAGCCGTTGCCGCCGAAGCAGCAGGCGAAAGAGACGTTGGGAAACTCCTTGGTTTCCCCGATGTAGGGAAGCCCGTCCTTGGTTTCGCCGAAGGTTCCGGCCCACGCGAACGCAATGTCCAGCGGCAACGCCGGAAACATCTGCCGGGCCTTTTCCAGCAACGTTCGCGCCTTGCTTGGGATCAGGCGATCACGAAGGTGCGGTTTCACGAACTCCTCGTCCTCGCCGCCGATCATCATCCGTCCATCGCTGGTTCCTCGGATGTATAGGTACGGCCGCGCCGTCTCCCAGATCAGGCATTGGTCGTGCCATCCGGTGAAATGCGTCAGTGGCTCGGTGACGATCGCGTAGGTGCTTTCCAGGGAAACGACCTTGCGCTTCAGGTACTGCTGGGATTCGAACCCTGTTGCGAACACCGCCCTTGTGGCACGGACGCGCGCTCCGGCATCGGTGTGCAGCAAGACCGAGTCGTCGCCGGACTCGACGGTCGTCACCTCGGTGCGGTCGAACACGCGCAGCCCTTGGGAGATCGCGGCGCTGAGGACGTGGTGCGTCAGAAGGTAGGGATCGAACTGCGCGGCATCCTTGGTTAGCAGCGCGGCCGGGGCAGAGAACGAGAACAGCGATGCGATCGCGTCTTGGTCAAGAAGGTCCAGCCGAAAGCCATGTCGCCGGCGAAGGGCGTATTCCTTCTTGAGCGTCGCGACGTCGCGTGTGCGACTGGCCAGGTACAGACTGTCTTTGCGCTGAAATGTCTTTGGAGCCCCGACGCGCCCTGCCAGCTCCTCGATCTTGTCGATCCCTTCCAGGCAGATGCGGTACGCGCGAACCGCATCCTTCTTTCCGCGCTTGCGGACCAGGTCCCCAAGATGAGTGTCATTCTCGTACTGGAGCAAGGCTGTCGCGGCACTGGTGCTTCCGAAGCCCACATCGCGCTTTTCCAGCAGAACGGTGTCGATCCCTTCACGCGTCATGTAGTAGGCGGTGATTGCTCCGGTGAACCCACCCCCGACGATGGCGGCTTCGCAGGCGAGATCTTGATCCAGAGCGGGGTAGGACGCGGGCAGTCCGTTCTTGATGGGCCAGTACGCTCTGGAAGATGTGATCTGCAATGGCTTCCTTTGCCGGGTCTCGGACAATCTCCCCGTCGGCGGCTTACAAGGGCGAGCGTACCAGCAGCCGCCGGGGCGCGGCCTTGCGAAGCCGCGCCCCTCGCGACGTTCGAACCCTCGCGCCCGTAGCGCCGTTCACGCCCCTCGCGACGCTCGCAACCTTCACACCGGCCGCGCCCCATCCCCCTCACCCCTCGCGCGACCCTCGCGACGTTCGAGAACATGTGCGCGGGAGAGACGCTGCGAAACCCACACCGGCGGTAGTCTTCTGGGTACGAACGGTGGAGGCCCGATGACGAAGTACGAGGACATCTCGCCGCGGATTCGCGTGTTCGTCTGGCTGTTCATCGGCTCGTTCGTCCTGGCCGGATTCCTGCGGATCGAAGCTTGGCCTTTGACGGGGTGGCGGCTGTTCAGTCACGCGCGACGGCAGGTGCAGACGTCGTGGCAGGCTGTGACTGTGGACGGGTCCGGTGGCGAGCATGCGCTCCCGCTGGGACGCCTGGGGCAGGCGTATCGCGGCACGACGCACGTGCTTGCCGAGTTCGACGAACTGCCGGATCGACGTCGTCTGGCGGCCTGTGAGGCATGGGCGCGCGGCGCGGCGCGCTTCGGCGCTCAGGTGACCGAGGTGCGCGTCTACCGGGTGGTGCGTGATGTCGGCGACCGGCGCGGCGACCGTGGAGCGCCTCCTCGGTCTCGAGACCTGCGCTACACATGCCGGGATGGCCGCGTCGAGGCACGGGCGACGTGAGCGGTCGGGTCGAGGCAGAGGTGCCGTGACCGGCCGTGTCGAGGCAGGGGCGTTGTGACCCGTCGCCGTCTTGGTGGAACGACGTGATCGCCCGCTTGGAGGCTTGGATCTTCGCGGCGGGATCCGCTCGTCGTCTGGCTGCATTGCGCATCGGCTTGTGCGCGACGCTGGGTCTGCGCCTGACGCGCTCTCTGTACACCGACCTGTCGGATCAGCCGGCGGCTCTGTTCCGGCCGCTTTCGTTCATGAATTTCTTCGATCGCATGCCTCCGCGTCCGCTGGTGCTGGCCGTTCAGATCGCCGGCGTGGCCGCTGCGGTGCTGGCCGCGGCGGGGGTTCGATCCCGCGCGACCCTGCCGCTCGCGTGGGTGGCCGGCGTGTTCTTAAACGGCATGGCTACCAGCATCGGCAAAGTCGTCCACAACGACGTGATGCTGCTGCTGGCGATGGTGCCGCTGCTGGCCGCGCCGGCGTCGGACGCCTGGGCGTGGGACGCGCGCCGGAGCAAGACGAGGCCCGCTGACTCGACGCGCTACGGCTGGCCGCTGCGCACCGCGATGGTCGTCGTGGCCGGCGCCTACTTCTTCAGCGGCTTTCAGAAGATCGTGAACGCAGGCCCCGGCTGGGTGACGGGAAGCAACATGCGGTGGGTGATGTATGCGTCAAGCGACGGCCGGGCCGCACCGAACATGTGGGCGCTGATGCTGGCCGACCGGGCCTGGCTGTCCCACGTGGTCGCCGGGTTCACGTTGCTGGTGGAAACCGCGTTCCCGATCGTGCTGTGGCGCCCGCGCCTGACATGGCTCTTTGTTCCCGCCGTCGTCGGGATGCACATTGGGATCTTGCTGGCGATGGGGCTGGACTACTCGGCGCAGATCGCCACGGTGCTGATCGTTTTCGTGAACTGGCCGTCGCTGACGGACCGATGGCGGGCGCGCCGCGCTACGACGCGCCGCGCTACAGTGCCTGCGTGACCGCAACGCTGCTCTACGACGCCGATTGCGGCTTCTGCCGCTGGTCGATCGATAAGATCTTGGCCTGGGATCGCCGCGGCGCGCTGAGAGCCGTTCCACTGCAGTCGGCCGAAGCCGCCGTGCTGCTGCCCGGCATGACGGACGAGCAAAAGATGGCGTCGTGGCACCTGGTAGCCGATGACGGCATCGTGCATTCGGCGGGGGATGTCGCCGCGCCCTTGGCTCGACTCTTGCCACTTGGCGCTCCGGTTGCGCTTCTGGCCGGGGCGATGCCGAAGACGACCGGGAGGCTCTACGGCTGGGTCGCCGGGAACCGAGAACGGCTGGGCAAGCGCGTCGGTGACAAGGCTTGTGCCGTGGATCCGTCGGAGCGGCGATCGTGACGACGACGTTGTTTATCGTGGGCATCGTGCTGGCCTTGGCGCTGGCGGTGATGTACGGGGTGTGGCTGTTCCGGCTGGCCGATGCGCTGGAACGCCGCGGGCACTCGCGAGGCTGGATCCTCATGCCGCAGATGGCATTGACGATCCTTCTGATAGATCTCTTTGTCGAATGGCTGGCCGGTCGTCGAGCTGCGCGGCGCGCCTTGCGCGAAGGCGTGCGGGCACCCCGTTAGAGCTAGAGCCGGCGGGTGCGTTCGATGACTTCGGCGGCCAGGTCGTAGCGCCCGAAGGGGGGCATTAGGTAGATGCCGGCGGCGTGCTCGGCGATTTCGGCGGCAAGATCGCAGGCAATCTGCAGCCCGACTGCTTCGGACTTCTCACCGGCGGTGCGCAGC
>JBKKBA010000504.1:0-3197 GCA_046714275.1 Actinomycetota bacterium | reverse complement strand
GGCTAGGGGCGAGCGGAATTCGCCGCAACCTCCGCGGGCGACGGCTCACGGCGCAGGACTCCGCGGGCGGCGTCTCGCGGCGCGGGGATTCGCCTTGTGAGCGGGATGGTGCTCTGCTACCTTGCGTCTGTGGCTTCGCCGACGCACATGCGAAAGCGGGCCGATGTCCTGAAGGCAACGGAGCCGGGGGTTCGCGCGACCCGTCCAACCTTCGGGACATTTTCGTTTTTGCCGAAAGGACACATGTGGCCGACATCCTGCTGGTGAGCGATCGCAGCGACGCCGTACTTGCGCTGGTCGCCGGCCTGGAAGAGGGCGGGCATCGCGTCGGCGTCTCGTCGTTCGGCGAGCCCCCCGGATCCGGGCCCGATCCCGACGTGTTGATCATCGACGCCGTCAAGGACATCGCGCGGGCCCGCGACACGTGCCGGGCGGCGCGCGCGCAAAGCGCAAGGATTCGGATTGTTGCTCTCATGACGGCGGGAACTCTGGATGCCATCGGAGCCGATTGGGACACCGACACGTTCTTGGTCGATGGAGCCGCGGCCGAAGAGGCGCTGGCCCGGATCCGCCTGGCGCTGGGCCCACAAGTCTCCGAGTCGTCGTCGGTGACGCGCGTCGGCGACTTAGCGATTGACATCGACACCTATCAGGTGCGCCTGCGTGGACGGCCGCTGGATCTGACCTACAAGGAGTTCCAGCTACTGTCGTTCCTGGCGCAACGGCCCGGGCGCGTCTTCTCTCGCAGCATGTTGTTGCAAGAGGTGTGGGGCTACGACTTCTTCGGCGGCACGCGCACCGTAGACGTGCACGTTCGCAGGCTTCGCGCCAAACTGGGGGCCGAGCACGAGTCGATGATCGCGACGGTGCGCAACGTCGGATACAAGATGGAAGCGCCGCCGCGAAGCCGCGGCTGAACGGAGAGCCCATGATCGACACCGAATACGTGCTGCGAACCGTCGAGGAACGCGACATCCGCTTCATTCGCCTGTGGTTCACCGACGTGCTGGGCTTCCTGAAGTCGTTTGCGATCACGCCGGCCGAATTGGAGGCGGCCTTCGACGAAGGCATGGGCTTCGACGGCAGCGCGATCGAGGGGTTCGCGCGCGTGCAAGAGTCCGACATGGTGGCCCGGCCGGATCCTTCGACGTTTCAGATCCTGCCCTGGCGCCCAGAACAGGCCGGCGTCGCTCGAATGTTCTGCGATGTGCTGACCCCAGCCGGCACCGCGTTCGAAGGCGATCCGCGTCACGTCCTTCGCCGCGCCCTTCAGCACGCGCAAGAGATGGGATTCACGTTCTACGTCGGCCCCGAGCTGGAGTACTTCTATTTCCGGGACCAAGTGTCGTGCGAGCCGCTGGATCAAGGCGGCTACTTCGACCTGACGCCCCTGGACGTCTCATCTGATCTGCGCAAGCGGACGGTGTTCTACCTGGAGCAAGTCGGCGTGCCGGTCGAGTCGGTCCACCACGAGGTTGCGCCCAGCCAGCACGAGATCGTGCTGCGCGACTCCGATGCCTTGACGATGGCCGATTCCGTCATGACCGCGCGACTGGCCGTCAAGGAGGTTGCCCAGGAAGCCGGGGTTCACGCGACATTCATGCCGAAGCCGATCCAGGGCGCGTGGGGCTCGGGCATGCACACGCACATGGCGCTCTACGAGGGTGATCGCAACGCCTTTCACGATGCCGACGCGCCGGACCGGCTGTCGAAGGTTGCGCGGGCATTCATCGCCGGCATCCTGACGCACGCTCGCGAGATCACGGCCGTGTGCAACCAGTGGGTGAACTCCTACAAGCGGCTGATCCCGGGTTACGAGGCGCCGGTGTCGATCTGCTGGGCGCACCAGAACCGGTCGGCGATGCTGCGCGTGCCGACGGGACGCGGGGACTTTCGCGTGGAGATCCGAACGCTCGACCCGGCCTGCAACCCGTACCTGGCGTTCGCGGTAATCCTGCGCGCCGGCCTGGACGGAATCGCCTCCAACGCGGAACTGCCGCCCGAAGCCAGCGACAACATCTGGGAGATGACCGACGCCGAGCGCCGCGCCGGGGGCATCGAGCTTCTACCCGAGGACCTTTCCGACGCCGTCGCCCGGATGGAGGCCTCGCCGCTCCTTCGCGATGCGCTGGGCGATCACGTCTTCGAATACTTCATCCGAAACAAGCGGGCCGAGTGGAACCAGTACCGCGCCTACGTTTCGCCGTTCGAGATCGACCGATATCTGCCGATCCTCTGATCAACTTTCCTTCTTCCTTGCTTAAACCGCGGCTGCTATCAGCCGACAACAACAGAGCAGCACGGTCCCGATAAAGGCAAACCGCCGGAAACGGCGGGACGCAAAGCCACGGGCCTACAGCCGGCGCCACAAGCGCCGGCCAAGGCGGCCGGACAACCGAAGGACGGGTGTCCCCCCTATGGGGACTCCTGAGGACGCGAACTGCCGGTTTGCGATGGCAAGCCGCTGATGCGTCCGGGACCAGGAGTCGTTTCACTCAGGGGAGGACGCAATGCCCAAGAACGCTTCTAGGATCGCCGCCCGAATCGTCGCCGTCTGTCTCTCCGCGATCGTCTTCATGGCGGTAGCCGTTCCCGCGCAAGCCGTCACCGCCGACGAGAAATCGGTTGCCTGGCGCATCAACAACGAGCACTACAAACGCAGCATCCGGTCGCTTGCGGTGTGGGAGTCGCTGTCGAACACGGCCCGCGCCCACTCGTGCTCCATGAAGAACGCACAGCGCCTGTATCACTCGACCAACCTTGGGAGCAAGGTTCGCGGCTGGCGGATCCTGGGCGAGAACGTTGCCATGGGTGGAAACCTGTACAGCATTCACCTTGCCTGGATGAACTCCTACGCGCACCGCGACAACATCTTGGAGCGCCGCTACACCGCGCTTGGCGTGGGGAGCTGCCGCGACTCGAACGGAACCTTCTGGGTGACCACGATCTTCTACGGCTAACGCTTCCTGGAACGGCACGACCGAAAGACCCGGGAATCCCCCCCTCCCGGGTCTTTCTTCTTCTCCCGGGTCCTTCTTCTTCTCACGGGTCTTTCTTCTTCTCCCGGGTCTTTCTTCTCCCGGGTCTTCCTTCTGGTCTGCCGGACTTCTGTGACGGCCGACACACTGCGAGCGTCGCGACCCGGACGGACGGCCGGGTAGCTCGGCGGTGATGATCAGCGCGCTGGATCGGAAGGG
>JBKKBA010000503.1:0-6255 GCA_046714275.1 Actinomycetota bacterium | reverse complement strand
CAACACCGGCGAGGTGATGGCCGGCGCGATCGGCGGCGGCGATGTCTACACGGTTGTCGGCGACGCGGTGAACGTGGCCAGCCGTCTGGTGAAGGCCGCCGAGCCGGGCAAGATCCTGGTCGGCCCTTCGACGCGGGCGGCCACCGAGCACGCGATCGAATACCGAACGCTGTCGCCGCTGACGGTCAAGGGAAAGGCCGAAGCGATCGCCGCCGGCGAAGCGGTCCGCGAGCGCGCCGTCACGCCGGGACCGCGCGGCCGGCGGGCGACGGTTCTGGTCGGCCGCGACCCCGAGTTGGCCGTCCTGGAGGGCCTGGCGACGATCGTCGCGCGCGACCGCAAGCCGGCGGTGGTGACGATTCTGGGCGACGCCGGTCTGGGCAAGAGCCGCGTTGCGGCCGAGTTCGCGGCGCGCCTGGGAGACGCCCGCGTTCTGTGGGGGCGCTCCCTGCCCTACGGCACCGCCGCGCCCTCGATCGCCGTGGAGGAGATGGCTCGCACCGCCTTCGGCGTGACCCACACCGACGATCCGGCAGCGGCGCGCAAGAAGGTCATCGAGGGAGCGGGCGGGCTGGGCATCGCCGACACCGATCGCATCGCGTTGCTGGCCGGCGTGCGTGATCAGGTTGCGGCTCCGGCGCGACGCTCCGCGGGCAGCGGCGGTGGTGGCGCGGGACCGGCTGCCGGCGGGCTTCCGCGCAGCGGCGAGATGGACACGGCGCTGATGCTGTTCGAAGCGCTGGCCGCGCGGGAACGGCTGCTGGTGCTGGTCTTCCAAGAGCTGCACTGGGCCGAGCCGGCGCTGGTCGAGATGGTCGGTGAGCTGGCGGATCGAGCTAACGACGTGCCGCTGATGGTTGTCGCGCTGGGGAGGCCCGAGCTGACGGAACGCCTTGCCGACTGGCCGGTGCGCAGCGGGAACACGATGCTAAATCTGTTACCGCTGCCCCGCGCGTCGTCGGCCGAGCTGCTGGATGCGCTGGCCGGCGACACTCCCCTGCATCCTTCGGTGCGCGAGAACGTGCTGGAGCGCGCCGGTGGAAACCCGTTCTTCATCGAGGAGTTTGTGCGCCTGGTGCTGGATCGCGGGGATCCGGGCGCGGCAGGCGTGCCGGTCAGCGTGCAGGCGCTGGTCGCCGCGCGGCTGGACACCCTGGATCCGGGCGTGCGCCGGCTGGTGCAGGACGCGGCCGTTGCCGGCGAGCAGTTCTGGCCCGACGCGCTGCTGGCCGTGGACTCGTCGCTCAGCGAAGACCGGCTGCGCGTGGCGCTGGACGATCTTGTGGCTCGGGAATTGATCGCGCCGGTCGAGCAACCGGTGCTGCCGGGCCGCGCCGAGTACCGGTTCCGGCAAACGATCGTGCGCGAGGTCGCCTACGCCGCGCTGCCCAAGCAGGCGCGCGCGCAGCGGCACGCGGCCGTGGCATCGTGGCTGGAGGACGTGAGCTGCGCGTGCCAGTTGGAGCAGGAGTTCTACGATCTGGTCGCCTATCACTACGAGCGGGCCGCGGTGTCGGCGCGCGATGTCGGCGTGGACGGGACGGCGGCCGAGGCGAAAGCTCGCGAATACCTTGAGCGCGCCGGCGACGAGGCGATGGGCAAAGATGCGGCCGGCGCCGCGGCAAGCTTTTACGAGCGAGCCCTGGAGTTTGCGCGCGGGGACGACGACGCGCTGCACCTGCGCGTGCACCTGGGCGAAGCGTTCGTCGGCTCGTGGAACCCGGTGAAGGCCGAGGCGCACCTGTCGCGCGCGCTGGACGACGCGCAGCGTGTCGGCGATCGCCGAATGGAAGGAAAAGCGTTACGGCTGCTGGGCGATCTGCAGCGCATCCGCGGCGAGGTCGATCTGGCGCGGGCGAACATCGAGCAGGCGCTGGCGATCGCCAAAGAGACCGGCGACGCGTTGGAAGAGGCCGAAAGCCTTCGCTCGCATGGTCTGCTGGACATGCTGTTCGGGCGCGTCGGCGGCGCGCCATTGTGGTTCCGCCAGGCGCTGGCGCGCTACCGCGAGCTGGGCGACCGGCGCGGCGAAGGGTGGGCGCTGCAGAACTTGGGCTGGGCGAATCTTTTGCTGGGGCGCATCGACGAGGCGCTGGCGATGCTGGACGACGGCGTGAAGGTCTTCGGCGAGCTGAACGACGTCGAAGGCGTCGGCTGGTGCCTGGGGCTTCGGTCGTGGGCGCTGCTGTTCCAGGGAAAGCTGGACGAGGCCGACGACTTGGCCAGAAGCCTGATCGCGATGGCCGGCAGCGTGGAGGACAACCCCGGCGGCATGGGCGGCATGGGCATCGAGATCGAACGCGTGCTGATGGCCATCGTTGCGTGCTACCGGTTGCGCTTCTCCGACGCGCTGGCGATGGCCACATCCACGCTGTCGCGCTTCGCGGAGATCGACTCGGCGTGGGGGCTTGCGATGGCGCGCTTCCCGATCGGCATGACGCAGATCTTGCAGCTACGCCTGTCCGAGGCGCGCGACACGCTTCAGGAGGCGCTGCGCATCGCCGACGATGCCGGCGATCCGTTGATCCAGGGCCTAGTCGGATCGACACTTGCCTACGCGCTGATTGAAGCCGGCGATCTGGAAGGCGCGGCCGCTTTGGCGAGCCAGGCAAGCGACCGAACCAAAGACGCGGGGGTCGGATGGCAAAGCGATGTGTCGGGCCGCTGGCTTCGCGGTGAGCTGGCGCACCGCCGCGGCGATCTGGTCGCCGCGCAGGCCGAGCTGGAAGCCGCGGAGGAGGGTCCGGCCGGGCTGGTTCCGAACGCGCGTCCCGCCGTGCACTTATCCGAGGTCTTGCGCGAGGCGGGCGAGGCGCCGCGGGCGGCCGAGGTGGCCCGCCGCGCCATCGCTGCCGCGGGATCCTCCACGGTGGACTTGCTGCGGGGGCGCCGGGCCCTGTCGGCCGCGATGCTGGACGCCGGGGACGCCGCCGGCGCACTGATCGAAGCCGAGACCGCGCTCGCCACTCTTGAGGAAAGCGAGTGGCACGCGGAGCGGGTGCGGGTCCTGGCTCTGAAGGCCCACATCCTGGACGACCTGGGCCGCCACGATGAGGCCGCCGAGGCGCACGACCGCGCGCGCTCGGTTCTGGAGTCGTTTCCCCCCGAAGCCGACACGCGAATGCTGGCCGAGCTGCTTGCTTCCGGAGGAGTGTGATCGCCGTCACACTCCGAATGTGCCGGCGATCACTCAACGACAGGCCCCGGCCGAATTAGATTGCCGCGTGACCGGGCGGTAGGGTTGCGAACTACAGTTTTCGACAATGCAGGGGGGAATCCATGTTCGGACGGATCCTGGTGGGCACCGACGGTTCGGACACCGCATCGCAGGCCGTCGCTCACGCGGCCGGGATCGCGGCTGCGGCCGGCGCAGAGTTGCTGATTTTGTGTGCCTACCCCTCGCCGAAGCCCGACGCCGGCTCCACGTTCGGCCCGGGCGGCATGTCACCGGGGCCCGAGATCGCGCGAAGCGTTCTGGCCGACGCCGAAAAACGGCTGGCCGGATCGGCGAAGGTGCGCACGCTCATGCGGGAAGGCGATCCGGCCGACGCGCTCTGCGACGTCGCCGAAGAGGAGCAAGCCGACCTGATCGTCATCGGCAACCGCGGCATGACCGGCGCCAAGCGCTACATGCTGGGCAGCGTGCCCAACAACGTTTCGCACCACGCTCCCTGTTCAGTGCTGATCGTCCATACGACGTCTTGAAGGAGCAGCCATGGCCTACGGCAAGATTCTGATCGGAACCGATGGGTCGGACACGGCCACGCGTGCGGTTCGCGATGCGGCGCGGCTGGCCAAGGCCAACGGCGCGACGCTTCTGGTTCTGTGCGTGTTCGATCCGCCGTCGCCCAACGCGATCGCGCGCCAGGTCGCAAGCGCGCCGTCGGAGATCGCGTGGCGCATCACCGGTCCGGCCGCCGCCGAAGAGATCGGCGAAGCCGCGGTCGCCGTGGCGGCTGCCGAAGGCGTGCAAGCCAAGGCGCGCGTCGAGCCCGGCGACCCGGCCGACATGCTGATCCGCGTGGCCGAAGAGGAAGCTTGCGACCTGATCGTGGTTGGAAACAAGGGGATGGCCGGCGTCAAGCGATTCCTGCTTGGTGCCGTGCCGAACAAGGTGTCACATCACGCGCCGTGCGATGTGCTGATCGCGAAGACGACCTGACGCCCGGGAGGGATCGCTGATGTACAAGAAGATCATGATCGCGACGGACGGGTCGGGGACGGCCTCGAAAGCCGTTGGGATTGGCGCAGCGCTGGCCAAGAGCGTCGGCGCCGAGCTGCTGCTGCTGCACGTGGGAGACCCAGGCGACGGCAAGCGCGTCCTGGAGGATCACTCCCAGCGGGTCGGTGACGGATTGACCGTTCACACCAAGAGCGTGTCGGGCGATCCTGCCGACATGATCTGCGAAACGGCCGAGCGCGAAGGCGCCGACCTGATCGTCGTCGGCAACAAGGGAATGACGGGTGCGAAGCGCTTCCTGCTGGGCAGCGTTCCCAATCAGGTGTCGCACCACGCGCCGTGCAACGTGTTGATCGTCAAGACCACCTAAGGGGAGTCTGGGGAGCGCGCGGCGGGGACGGGTGTTAGCGCGATGTGCTTCGCGGGCCGCGCTCGCGCAGCAGCCGGTGAACGTGCGAGACCAGATCGTCGTTTTCGTAGGGCTTGGTGAGGTACAGGTCCACCCCTGCGCGCCAGCCGTCCCACTGCTGCTCGTCCGACACCAGCGCCGACAGCATCAGAATCGGAAGGCCGGCGTTTCGGGGGTCCTCGCGCAGCGCCCGCGCCACGTCGCGACCGTTCATGTCCGGCATCGAGTTATCTAAAACAATCAGATCGATAGGAGCCCCGTCGATGTGATCCAGCGCTTCCTTCCCCGACGAGGCTTGGACGACGTCGAAGCCCTCCAGAGTCAGGGTATGAGCCGCCAGCCGGCGCACGGCCGGATCGTCGTCCACCACCAAAATTCGAATAGCGCTCATATTGCTCCCCAAATGCATCGGCTTTGTTGTTGGAGGACTTGATGATCAGGCTGGGCTAGCCCGTTGGGGGCTAGGCTGAGGCCCGTGGGTGGTCGAAACCGGGAGGCAGTTGTGCAGATCGGCTTCGTAGGGCTTGGGCGGATGGGCGCCGGCATGACCCGGCGGCTGGCCGAGGCCGGGCACAGCGTGCTTGCTTTCGACCGCTCGCCCGACGCTTCGGAGGCCGCGCAGAGCCACGGAGTCCGCACGTTCCCGGACGTGCCCCAGATGCTGGCAGCCATGAAAGCGCCGCGCACCGTGTGGATCATGGTCCCCTCGGGCGTCCCTACAGAAGAGACCGTGGCGTCGTTGTCGGGAGGGTTGCAGCCCGGCGATGTCGTGGTGGACGGCGGCAACTCCTACTACAAGGACTCGATCCGTCGGGCCGCGATGCTGGCCGAGCATCGGATCGCCTTCCTGGACGCCGGCACGTCGGGCGGCACGTGGGGCTATGAGGCCGGTTTCTGCCTGATGGTCGGCGGGGAAGCCGATGCTTTCGCCCGCGTCCAACCCGCGTTCGCTTCGCTGGCCCCGCCGAACGGGTACGCGCACGTCGGGCCGGCCGGCGCCGGGCACTTCGCAAAGATGATTCACAACGGGATCGAGTACGCGATGCTGCAGGCCTACGGCGAGGGGTTCGACATCCTGGCCGCCTCGCCCTACGGGTACGACCTTGCACAAGTCTCATCGTTGTGGGAGCAAGGAAGCGTCGTGCGATCATGGTTGCTGGAGCTGCTGACGCGCGCGTTGAAAGCCGACCCGCAGCTTGCGTCGGTGCCCGGGTTCGTAGAGGACTCCGGCGAGGGGCGCTGGACGATCAAAGAAGCGATCGACCTGGACGTGCCGGCGCCGGCAATCACGATGGCGCTCTATGAACGCTTCGCGTCGCGCCGCGACGAATCGTTTTCGGCAAAGGTGATCGCGGCGCTGCGGCGTGAGTTCGGCGGGCACGCTATCGGCAAGGACGCCCCGTGAGCGTGCCGGAACCGTGCTCGGTTGTGATCTTCGGAGCGACGGGCGATCTGGTTGCCAGGAAATTGATGCCGTCGCTGTACAACCTGTGGTCGGCCGATGCGCTGCCGCGCGAGGTCGGCGTCATCGGAGCGGGGCGCAAGCCGAAGGACGCCGCCGAGTTTCGTGAAGAGATGCGCGTCGCGCTGGATCAGCATGGGGCGGGGGCGACGGGTAAGGCGTGGGCGTTGTTCGCCCCGCGGCTGTCGTATGTAGCGGCCGGTC
>JBKKBA010000502.1:0-3552 GCA_046714275.1 Actinomycetota bacterium | reverse complement strand
GCCAACGGCAGCCCTGCGGTTCCTTCCTCCGCCGACCCGGCCAGTCGCGCCGCGGTCGTCGAGCGAATGACGCGCGAGCTGGGCGATGCCGCGGAGCCTCCGGAGGCTCCGCCCGAGGCCACGCAGTCCCACCAGCGTGACTCCTTCTGGAAACGCTGACCCTAGCGACCCCCGGGGGTTTCTGGCGAGGTTGCTGGTCAGGCGTTAGACTCGGGCGCCGTTCGCCCCGGAAGGCATCGAAAGGCATCGAAACCGTGAGACCAAGGGAGGCTAAAAGGTGATCGCAGCGAGCGCGGTGCTCGTCCTTGTTGCGTTCATTACGCTGATCTTTGGCATCTTCCAGACCGGCCTCGGCCTGATTTGGGTCTCGATTGCCTCCAGCGTGCTTGCCGCGATCTTCCTGCTGCTGGGCGTTGTGCGCGGACGGCCGCCGAAGGTTGCGACTGCAGCCGCACCACAGCCCGGAACGTGGGGTGACGCATCGGCGACCTATACCGAGCCGGTCGTCGAGACCGAATCCGAACCCGTTTGGGACGACACGACCGGCGTGATGGAACAGGCGGTGGTGCTTGAGGCCGAGGAGATCATGCCTCCCCGCCGCACGACGACGTCGCGCCCATCGACATCACGTGCAACGACATCACGTGCAACGACATCACGTGCAACGACGGGGCGCTCATCGACGGCATCATCTCGCTCGGCCGCTTCCTCGCGATCCGCGGCATCGCGCACCGGAGCTGCAGCGTCGCGCGCGGCGAAGGCGCCGGTGGCACGGGTTCCCGCGGCACAGATGCCCGTCGTCGTCATCCCCGACCGCGACAAGTTCCACAAGGGAACCTGCCGCTACGCCAAGACGGCCGGCGCGATGAAGATGACCAAGTCCGAAGCGCGCCGCGAAGGCTACAAAGCCTGCGGCGTCTGCAAGCCGTAGCCCGCGTTCAGAGCGTTGTGACGGATCCGGATGACCGGTGACCCCTAAGACGCATTGCGTTCGTGATGCGTTCCGTGCTACCATCGGTCGGTGTTCCGGGGCATTCAGCCGAGCGGGTGGTCCGAGGACCACATCGCGCGACATGGCGTGACGATGGACGAGGTGCACGAGACGATCTTTGAACGACCGTACTTCATGACGGCGGGACGCGAGGGCTCCGTCTTGGTGTACGGCCGCACGCAGGCGGGCCGTTATCTGCTCATCGTCGCGCTGGACAGGGACGGTGAGGCATTCATCGTCACGGCCCGGGACATGACCGAGACCGAGAAGAAGACCTTCCGACGCAAGGCGAGGTGACCACGATGGCGAAGGCGCAGCGAGCGCGGGTGGCGACGAAAAAGACGTTGCCCAGGAAGGCCGTGGAGTTGGAACGGTTGGCCACGTACTACGACACCCACGACACGTCTGCGGAGATGCAAACCGGCGAACGGGTCGAACCACAGCCGATGGTAACGACATCGCTGCGGCTTCCGGCGGCTCTTGCTTCTGCGCTTCGGGCTGAGGCCCGCGGCAAGGCTGTGCGCTACACGGTGCTGCTGCGCCGGATCTTGGAGGAGCACCTACGCCGAGCCGAGACCGATGAGTTGCGGGAGATCCGTGAGCGACTCACTCGCGTTGAGCGGCAGGTTTCCCGCCGAGGGGCCCGAGCCTGAATGGTCTGGGTCGGGCCTTTCCGGGGCGGCTAACAGCACCATGGAGACCCAAAGGCACGGGACCACCTGAAACCGGGTCCAACTAGGGCGTCTGCAAGCCCTAACCCGCGCTCAGACCGGGGGGCTCTCTTGCGGCGAACGGAACGTTGTTCCGTTGGGGAAGTCCAGGCCGAAGACGGTGTGGAGCGTTCCGACCAGATCTTCCTCTGCGATGGTCGTGGTGGTTGAAATGCCGTCACGAACCTCTGTGAGCTCGCGTCCGCGAAGGACCCAGTGCGCGTCCAGACTGTTCCGCTGCGCCGTCATCGTTCGGACGAAGCCTGAATCGGGGTGCGTGGAGGTGTAGTGGTTAGCAAGGACCCAGTCACTTGCATGCTGCTCGTCGAGCGTGAAGTGGTAAAGGTCCGGCCACCCGTCGTCCTTTCGCTCCTGCAGCACGAAGCCGAAGTCGGTCGCGGCGATGCGAAACGTGCGCCCGTGGTGAGTCACGGCACCCCTGGGTGCCAGCGGGATCGGTTGCAGCAAGGCCCCGGCGCCGAAGCCGACGTCGGCCAGCAGGTCGCCGTTGTCGGTCCGGACGGCCAAGATCATGTGCGTTCGCATCAGCATGCGGGGATCGCCGGTCCCCACGCGCGCGCCCAGCGTGGTCACGTGGAATCCGATCGCCCGCAACGCAGCCGCCAGCAAGGTGTTGTGCTCGAAGCAGTATCCGCCGCGGCGCGCGGCGACCAGTTTAGCTTGAATGCTTGGCAGGTCGATTCGAATCGGCCGCCCTAGGAAGATGTCCAAGTTTTCGAATGGGATCGAAAGGGCGTGGGCAAGGTGGATGGTGTTGAGCGTTTCCAGGCCGGGACCCAGAGGCCCTGCGACGCCGATCCGGGTCAGATAGCCGTCCAGGTCGAATGTTGGCGCGTCGCCGTCGGCAGCCATGCGGCTACGGTTCGGATTGCTGGATCGCGATGGCGATCGGGGTGCCGTCTAGCTTGACGATCGCCTGACCGGTCGCAGCCGGAGCGGCGCCGCGCTGGAACGAGGTTGCCAGCACCTCCCCGGCGATGGCATCGCGGTGGGACTCCAGTGCCTCCCACACCTCATCGGGCGCGTCGACGAACAGCCCGATCCGATCGGCGACCTTCAGGCCGCTCGACTTGCGGAGGTTCTGGATGCCGCGCACCAGCTCGCGGGCGTTGCCCTCTGCGCGAAGCTCCGGCGTCATCGCGGTGTCCAGATGCACCGTCACGCCGCCGTCCTTGGTCGATACAAGCGTTCCCTCGGGGATTTCCTCGCCGGCGACATGCTGGATCGCCTTGACGTTCAACTCTTCGGCCACGGTCGCCACCAAGTCGGGGGTAACCGTTGCTCCGGACACCACCACGCGCGCCAGCGGCTGACGGACCTTGACCTTTGCCTGCTCGCGCGCCTGTAGTCCCAGCGTGACGACGCGGCGCGCGGCCGTCATGCGCGTGCGAAGGTCTTCGTCGATCAGCGACGCGTCGAACGAGGGCCATTCGGCCAGGTGGACGCTGTCGGGCGCGGATCCGTCCACGGTGACGACCAGGTTGTCCCACAGCTCGTCGGCCAGGAACGGCGTGAACGGCGCGATCAACCGGCAGACGGTGGTCAAACACTCGTAGAGCGTGGCGTGCGCGGCGGCCTTGTCGGCGTCGGGCGACTCCTTCCAGAAGCGGCGGCGGGAACGGCGCACGTACCAGTTGGACAGCTCATCGACGAACTCGCTGATCCGCCGGCCGGCCGATGCGCAATCGAACGCTTCCATGGTCTCGGTGGCGGCGCGGACCGTGTCGTGCAGCTCGGCCAGGATCCAACGGTCCATCTCACCGCGCTCTTGTGGCGGCGGGGCGTTCAGCGCAGCGGGGGAGAGGTCGTCGGTGTTCGCGTACAGCACAT
>JBKKBA010000501.1:0-5730 GCA_046714275.1 Actinomycetota bacterium | reverse complement strand
CAACCTGATCGAGCGGCTGATCCGGATATGCGTAGACCTCTGCAATGTTGACCGTGACCGGCTCTTGAAACTCGACCAGGCAACGCGAGCATTCCAATTGAAGGTCCGCCTGCGTCGTCCCCGACACCAGAACACCCTCCACGACTACCTCCAAGAGGAGGTCGGCGCGGACCCGGCCTTCATCGGCTACCCGGCCAAGCCCCACGGCCAGGCCGGGGATCTGAGCGTCGATCTTCAAGGTCGAGGACGCGCCCGGACGTTCAAGCAGCTCCCCCACATCAAGCAGAAGAGCGGTTTTTTCAAGCACAGAACCACCAGACCCGTTCATCGGCGAAGAAGAATAGCACAGGGAGTTTACACTAGTTATTTCCAGGCTTTTCCCTGATTTTGCCACTCACGTCTAGTCGTCTTCGTCGATCGCGGTGATCTCCTCGGCATCGGCCAGGCGGCCGGCCAGCCGGGCGCGCCCTCGCTCGACGGCCTTCAGGGTCTTTTGCAGAGCCACCTCAAAGTTCGCGAGCTTGCCCTCGACATACTCCTCGGCCTCTGCCTTCATGCGCTTTGCATGAGACTCCGCCGAAGAGATCATCTTCTCGGCTTCACGAGCTGCGGCCTGCACGATCTCGGTCTTCGCGATGGCCTTGTCACGTTCGACCCGGGCGCGCTCCACGACCCGTTCGGCCTCAACGTTGGCCCGCTCGACGACCGCCTCGGCGTCGCGCAGCAGCGAGCGGGCACGCGCAATCTCTTCCGGCAAAGAGCGCTTCAGCGTCTCCACCAGCTCAAGCAGCGCCTCGCGGGGGACCATCGCGCTGCTGGACAGCGGCATCGAACGGGCGTCGCGCACCATCTCGTCGATCTGCCGGATCACATCCTCAAGCAAGTTCATGGCTCCCACCGATATCGAGATCGTCTGGTCTTCCTTCACTGCGTCACCCTTCGCCACGGAACCGCTCCTTCAGCCTGCGCGCGACCTCGGACGGAACCATCTCCGCGACGTCACCCCCGAATCGCGCGACCTCCTTGACCAGGCTGGACGACAGAAACGAAAAGACCGGGTTGGCGACCAGGAAGAACGTCTCTACCTGCGCCAGACGGTAGTTCATCTGCGCCATCTGCAGCTCATAGTCTAAGTCCGTAACGGCCCTGAGTCCCTTCACCAGGGCGCCGGCGCCTCGCCGCTTAGCGAAGTCCACCAAGAGGCCGTCAAAGGAGTCCACTTCGACCCCCTCCATCCGAGCCGTGCACTCCTTGACGATCGCGATGCGCTCTTCCAAGGCGAACAGGGGGGTCTTCCCCGGATTCTGGGAAACGGCAACGACAACGACATCGAACTGTGCCCGGGCCCGGACAATGATGTCCAGGTGCCCGTGCGTGATCGGGTCGAACGTCCCAGGGTAGATCGCGATGCGGTCCGTCATGACCCCCTCACCATTAGCGTGATCTGCGTACGTCCGAACGTGCGGGTCCGGATCTCGCGGAGACCTTCCGGCACCTCAAGTGCCCCGGCGGCGGCTTCCACGACAACCGTCCCACCCTCGGCGACCCAGCCACCGGAGGCAAGGCGTCCCAAGATGCGGGCGACAAATGCTAGTCCGCGCTCGTAAGGAGGGTCAAGAAATACTAGGTCAAACTCGGTCGAAGCGGAACGCCGCCGGAGAAAGCTCCCGACGTCGGCCCGGCGGACCTTGGCGACCTGGGTGAACCCGGTCATGGCCAGGTTGGCCCGGATCACCTCGATCGCGGGATGCGAGGACTCGACGAAGGTAGCCTGCGCGGCGCCCCGCGAGAGCGCCTCGATCCCCAGCGCCCCCGTCCCCGCGAACAGGTCCACCACCGAGGCGCCGGCGACCGGCTCGTCCCCCAGGATGTCGAACGTCGTCAGGCGAACCCGGTCGGCGGTCGGGCGCGTGGCCAGACCGGGGACGGACTTCAGCCTGCGGCCTTTGGCGATTCCGGCGACGACCCGCACCGATCAGCCGGCGAAGAGCCAGTCAAGCCGGTCGGCGAACCGGCGGCGGACCTCGGCAAGCAGCGCCGGGTGCGATTGCAGATGAGGGTCGGCATCGACCAGCCGGAAGGCTTCGCGCCGCGCCTGCGCCAGCAGATCGCCGTCGCGCAACAGGCTTGCGAACCGAAGATCGGTCGCACCGGCCTGGGCGGGGGCGCCCTCCCCCGATTCGGTGTCAAGCCGACTGCGCCCGAAGATCTGGCCCCCACCCCGAATCTCCAGGTCCAGCTCGGCAAGGCGGAAACCATCATTGGTTTCAGCTAAAGCGGCCAAGCGGCGTCGAGCAATCTCCCGCTCATCCTCTGCCCCGGGATCCAGGGACGTCAGCAGAAAGCAGGTCCCAGGGTGCATGCCTCGGCCGATCCGTCCCCGAAGCTGATGCAATTGCGAAAGGCCGAAGCGATCCGCATCCTCAACGACCATCACGGTCGCGTTCGGGATATCAACGCCGACCTCGATCACGGTGGTCGCTACCAGCACGTCGATGTCTCCGGACCGCATCTGGGTCATCACCGCTTCCTTCTGCGCGGGCCGGAGCCTGCCGTGGATCAGGCCGACTCGCAGATCCGGGAACAGCTCGCGAATCCGCTCAAACTCTGTCTCTGCCGACTTGACCTCCAACGTCGCCGATTGCTCAACCAGCGCGCATACAACGAAGGCCTGACGCCCGGCCGCAACTTGGCTCCGGATCTCGTCCTCGGCCCTGTCGCGCCGCCCGGCCGTCAGCACCACGGTGCGGACCGGCGTGCGTCCGGGAGGCATCTCATCCAGCGTGCTGACGTCCAAGTCGCCGTAGAGCGTCATCGCCAGCGTCCGCGGGATCGGCGTGGCGGTCATGATCAGCAGATCGGGCTGTGCGTCGCCGGCTGCCTTGCCGCGCAGCGCGATCCGCTGATGAACGCCGAAACGGTGCTGCTCGTCCACGATCGCCAAGCCCAGTTTCGCGAAGGCGACCTCGCCCTGGATAAGCGCATGAGTCCCAACCATCAGGTGAGCTTCGCCGGTACGGGCCGCGCTCATGGCTCGTTCACGTTCCTTGCCGGTGACCGACCCGGTCAGCAGTTCTACACGGAAGCCGGGCGCGTCCAGCGAAAGCTGCCCCGTGCCGGCCTGCCCCGTGCCGGCCTGCTCCGGCGCAAGCCCGGCCACCGCCTTCAGCATCTGGGTGATGCTCAGAAAGTGCTGCTCGGCCAGGACTTCCGTTGGAGCCATGAGCGCGGCCTGCGTGCCGCTTGCGGCAGCGGCGATTGCCGCGGCGACGGCAACAACCGTCTTTCCGCTTCCGACTTCGCCCTGCAGAAGGCGATGCATGGGGATCGGCAGCGCCATGTCCTGCAGAATCTCGTCGATCGCCCGTTGCTGGGCGCCGGTCGGATCGAACGGCAGGCTTTCCAGGAAGCGCTTCGTCTCCATGGCCCCGCCTGCGTGAGCGACCCCCGGAGTCTCACGCTCGATGCGCCGCTTGCGAACGGCCAGGCCGGCGGAGAGCACGACCAGCTCTTCGAAGGCCAGGCGCTTGCGAGCTTGGACTCTCGCTCCCAGGCTGGATGGGAAGTGGATCTGCCGGAACGCTCGCCAGCGCGGCATTAGATCCAGTCGCTCCAGCATCTCTTCGGGAAGAGGATCGGTACGACCGGGCTCGCCGTCCTGCGCATACATGCGAAGCGCCGAGTGCACGTAGCGCCGCAACATCGTCGCGCTGACGCCTTCCGTCGCGGGATGCACAGGAATGATCCGTCCGGTGTGAACGCTGTCGCCCTCGCCGTCGTCCGCGACCCGCTCGACAAAAAAGCTTCCCGTCACCTGCAGGCGCCCCATGCGCTTTTCGAACTTGCCGGCGACGGCAACGGTCATGCCCGGGGCCAGTTGCTTGGTGCGGAACGGCTGGTTCCACCACACGGCCTCGATGTAGCCGGTTCCATCACCGATCCGGACGGTCAGCATGTGCTTGCCGCGATTGGGCGTGCCGCCGCGGGTGAGCTTGCGGCCGCGAAGGTAGCGTCCGTCCACGGCTTTGACGATGCCAAGGATGGTGGCCTCTTCGCCGATCCGGACGTCCCCGATCTTCTTCGTCTGGGACAGGTCCACGTAGCGGCGCGGTGTTTGCTCGATCAAGTCCCGGACGGTGCAAATGCCTTTCGCGGCCAGCTTCCGAGCCACGGGCGCCGTGAGCCCCGTGATCCCCGCCGACGCCAGGGGCCGGTCCAGCGAATCACCGCCCCCTTCCCTCGGCGCGTGGCGGGGCTCCGTTCGTGGCAGAGAACGCCGGTCGTCGTTCATTCCACGGCAATCAGGTATCGCTCGACGGCCTGGCCCCCGTCGCGCACCTCGACGTCGACACCGGGCAGAGAGTCGCGCAGCGCCTTTTCGATCTCTCCTCGCTCGCCCTCCGGCGCGGACGCTCCGGCGAAAACCGTAACGACTTCGACCGGCTCTTCCGCGTCCAGCATCTGACAGAGCCGGACGGCGACCACGGCAGGGTCGTCGCCCGCCAGCAGTGGCGTGCCCGACGCCAGGCCAAGAGCTTGACCCGACCGCACCGCTCCGGCCGGGGTGGACGCGTCGCGCGTGACGATCACGACCGAGGCCGTTGCCGCCACCGATGCCGCCTGGCGCATCTGCGCCACGTTCGCTTCCAGGTCGCGGGCGTCGCCGAAGGCCAGCATCGTGGTGATTCCGTGGGCCAGGTCGCGAGTGGGCACGACGATGGCGCGCCGGTCTGGAGCCGACCCTCCGGCCAGAGCGCAGGCCCGCAATGCCGCCGGCACCGCATCCGGATTATTCGGCAACACGATCACGTCGGCGGTCGGTGCGCGCCGGATCGCGTCGGCGATCTGGCCGACGCTGGGGCTCATCGTCGGCCCGCCGTCGACCAGCACGCCGGCGCCAAGCTCCGAATACAGCAGCGCGAAGCCCTCCCCCGCAACGACGGCCACCACGGTGACCGGCGACAGTGCGCGAGCCAAGGGCACGGCCCGCGCTCCGCCGATCGTGTCGGTGAATGCCGTGACGGCCGGGGCACGAACGCTCCCGGCCCGCTCCCCTAGGGCGACGGCTTCATCGGTGGCGTTGGTGTGGACGTGAACGTTCCAAAGGCCGCCGCCGCCTGAGATCACCACCGAGTCGCCGATCTGGCCAAGAGCGGACCGCAACGAGTCGATCGCCGACGCCGGCGCTTCCAAGATGTACTGGACCTCGTGCCCGTATCGCGCCGATCCGGCCTCGCGAGGAACCGGCCTGGGCGTGGTCGGGGCGGCCGGCGATGCCGAGCGGGCGCGGCCGGCGAAGCTGGCGGCCACGGCGTCCAGCACCACCCACAGCCCGATGCCGCCGGCGTCCAGCACGCCGGCTTGCTTGAGCAGCGGAAGCTGTTCGGGGGTGTGCTCAAGCGCCACGCGCGCGGCTCGCGCGGCCGACTCAAGCATCTGGGCTACCGTGTCCCCTTCGGCATGGTCGGCGGAGGCCCTGATCACGGAAAGCATCGTGCCCTCCACGGGTTCCAGCACGGCCTCGTACGCCAGAGCCGCGGCGCGCCGAAGGCCGGCTCTGACCTCCTCGGCCCCTCCGTCGCAAGCTTCCTCCAGCAAGCCTTTCAGGATCTGGGAGAGCACCACCCCAGAGTTCCCGCGGGCGCCGACCAGCGCGGCCTGTGGGATCGACAGAAACGGGTCGTCGGCAGCGGCGGCCGCCACCGCAGCGGACATGGTCAGGACCATGTT
>JBKKBA010000500.1:0-4300 GCA_046714275.1 Actinomycetota bacterium | reverse complement strand
GCCCCGAGCGGCTATCCCAACGTGGTTTATTGGTGCGGTCAGAGGTCTTCGACGGTCGCATCGCTCCTCCCGAACGCGCTAAGCCTGACCACCGCCAACCAGCAAGCGTGCGCCGCGTCGCTCGACGGAGGAGAAACGTTCGGACCGTTCGGCGATCCGTTCTGGGAGGTCGATCAAGCCGACGCCCTGAAGGTGGGGTGCGGCGGAGCGCAGGGACGGGCGGCAACCGTCGCTCCGAACGGCTGGCTGTACATGCCGGGAGCGGTGTGCGCCAGGGACGCTTCGGGAACCAATACGGGCGCGCCCGGCCTGTACGTCAGTCGCGACGAGGGGCGCACGTGGCGGACGCTGACCATACCCGGTCACACCTCGGCGACCGAGGAACTATTTCCCGGGCAGCAATCACCGGACGGCAAGGTCGGCGTCGGAGTGACCGACGATGTGCTGGTGCTGGCGTGGATCGACGGAGCCGACAACATGCCGTGGATCGCCGTCTCGCGCGACCAAGGTGTCACCTGGACGCCAACGCGCGCCCCTGCCCCCGAAGATCCGTCGGCAACCTCGCCGGTGGATACCGCCCAAACCGTGCTCGCCATGGTCGGCGACAAGGTTGCCGTGGCCTACGTGGGCGGCGACAGCGAGGGGAACTGGTACGGATACCTGACCGTCACCGCAGACGTCACGGCAACGCCGATCACGCTGACCACCTACGAGGTTCCGGGAGGACCGCTGTGGACCGGTGGCGGGTGTGGGCACGTGCTGAGCTGCGGCACGAACGGTGAGTTCATGGACGTCGCGATGGCAGCGGATGGAACCGTCTACGCCGCCTTCGCCGACGGCTGCAGCCCCGATGCGATCAACGCGGGGGTCGGATGCACCAACGGCGCATACCTCGGTGAGGGAGTGGTCGCGCGCATTCAGGTCTAGGCACTCCTCGTGTTCAACCAACACCATGAAGACAACCAGGGGGGAACATGAACCGGACGAGATCCAGAATCGCAGCGTTGCTGGCGTGCACGGTGCTCATGTTGACCGCAGTCATAGCTAACGGGCGTGCCGCGGATGCAAGCAGCACTGCTCAACTCTTCCACACGCATGAGCTCGCGATGGAGCCGACCATCGCGGTCGATCTCGAAGGCCGGGTCTTCTATCAGACATACGACCTGACGGGTGTCTCGGCCGTCCTCGTGTCCACCGATCGCGGGAGTTCCTGGGCTCGCGTTCCGGGAAACGCCGGCGGCGATCCGCGCGTGACCGTGGACTCCCGGACGGGCCGACTGTTCAACGCCGGTGACTTCAAGCTTCGCTATAGCGACGACGGTGGCCAGTCGTGGTCGACGGATGTACTGTTCCCCATGGCCCACGGCGAATACGAAATGGTTGCGGTTGGCCCACCACCTCAAGGAGGATCAGCCCCGAGCGGGTATCCGAACGTTGTGTACTGGTGCGCCCAGTCGAACGAAGACAACGAGCTGACGTTTGTCCTCACCACCGCGAATGAAGTGAGATGCGCTGCCTCGCTTGATGGGGGTCAGACGTTCGGGCCTTTCGGCGATCGTGCCTTGCACTTCGAGGTCATCGATGCATTGGCTCTCCATTGCGCAACCGTCTACGGGCGTCCGCGGGTCGGTCCGAACGGGTGGCTATACCTGCCCTCGGCACGGTGCGTCGAGGACCCCGCGGGATCAGGGCAGTACGTCGGTTATCCCACCGTGTTCGTGAGCCGCGACGAGGCGCGCACCTGGCAGACGCTGACGGTTCCCGGCCACACCACGCGAACGTTTGAGATTGTGCCGGGCACGCCGACACCCGACGGGCACGTAGCCGTCGCGGTCACGGAAGACCGACTCGTGGTGGGCTGGATCGATCACGAGGACAAGATGCCGTGGCTGGCGATCTCTCGCGACGGCGGCGCAACATGGTCCGCCGACCGCGTTCCTCTGCCTGCGGGCGCCGGGCTCGTGGATACTGCGCAGCCCGTAATTGCCTTCGCGGGCGACAAGCTCGCACTCGCCTACGTCGGAGGCGACGCCGCCGGAAACTGGAACGGATATGTGACGGTCACCAGCGACATGTCGGCGACGACTCCAGCATTGACAACCTATGAGGTCCCGGACGGCCCGCTGTGGACGAACGGCGGATGCGAAACGTTCATGTGCGGCACGAACGGAGAATTCATGGACGCGGCCATGGACGCAGATGGCACCGTCTACGTCGCACTTGTCACGGGTTGCGGCCCCGACGCGACGAACGGCGGGGTGGGATGCACGAACCTCGCGTGGCAAGGCGAGGGCGTAGTCGCGCGCATGCAGGTCTAGGCGCTCCTCGTGTTCAAGACACCATGACGATTTCCCAAAAGGAGGGCGCAATGAGCAGGGGAATCAGGCTCACGTTGTTGGTGCTCGCGGTGATGCTGGGACTGGTGCCGGCGCATGCCGTCGGCCGGCAGACGCGGATCACAGATGTTGGGGTGACGTTCACCGTTCGTAACGTCAACGACTCCCTTCCCCACGCACAGAGTGACCAGACGGCCGCGCCGTGCGCAGCCGACGGAAGGATCTACACGATCCGTGGTCACATTACCGGTCCGGCATCGGCGCTGAACGGGAAGCGGGCGGCCACCTTGTACCTGCACCCGAACGCCATGACGCAGGATGTGTTGCGCTTCCGCGCGGTACCCGGTTACGACTACGCGGCCACGATGGCGGGGCTCGGACAGGTGTCGGTCGTGATCGACCAACTCGGCTACGGCGTCAGCGATCGACCGGAAGGCTCCGTGATCTGCTTCGGCGCGCAGGCCTCGATCGCACACCAGATCGTCCAAGCATTGCGGACCGGCGGCTACGCGATCGCCGGAAGGAAACCGGTCAAGTTCCCGAAGATCGCACTTGCGGGGATGACGTCTTCGGCGATGGTCGCCCACGCGGTGGCGTACTCCTACGCAGACATCGACGCGTTGTTGCCGATGGCGTTCGCCGACGGCCCCGTCGAACCTGGATTCATGGCGCGGATGGGCAAGACGATCTTCGAGGAGTGTGGCCTGCGCAACGGAAGCAGCGACGCACCCCCCGGCTATTTCTGGGGCTGGCCCACTCCGGCGGACGAAGCCGCCGACGAACTCTCGAACGCCGACGGCGCCGTCATCGACGCATTCAAGGCGAGGATCGCCCCCCTGCCCTGCGGCATCGGCCGCTCGATCGCCGCTGCCGTCGCAGCGGACGCGATCTACCTGCCGACCATCACGGTGCCGGTGCTCGTGGTCATGGGCGACAAAGACAAGATGTTCCCACCACCTGCCGGCGATATGCAGAAGAACCGTTACCCCGGCAGCGACGACGTGACGCTGTTGACGGTTCATGACGCGGGAAATCTCCTGCCGCTCGAGCGCACGCGCGGGCAGTTCGCTACCGGTGTCGCCCGATGGCTTGCCGCACACGGATTCTGAGACCACGACCAGGGGGAGCAACATGAAAAGAGCAGCGGTAATCCTTGCGGCGGTCGCGACAGTATCGACTTCTTTTTTCGCGGGAGGGAGCGTCGAGGTTGAAGGGCCCGTCCTGTTCCACACGCACGAGCGAGCAGACGAGCCGACCATCGGCGTGGACCCGCAAGGGCGCGTGTTCTACCAAACTTGGGACGCAACCCTGGGTTCAGAAACACCCGTGCTCGTCTCGACCGACAATGGCGCCACCTGGTCGCGTGTTCCTGCAGATGCGCATGGGGCTACCGGGAGCGGGCCGACCTGACGGGAGCTCAGAACGTCATCAACTGGGGCGACCCTCGCGTGACCGTGGATCCGCTAACGGGGAGGCTCTTCGGCGCAGCAGTAGTGCTTCGGTCGGACGGCGACGATTTTCCCATTTCGTGCGGGTGGCTCCGTTCCAGCGATGACGCGGGGCTGTCGTGGTCGAGGGGAACGTGCTCCGGCGGATATGGGGAGTACGAACGGGTGGCCGTCGGACCCGCGCCGGCGGGCGGACCGTCACCGGTCGGGTATCCCAACGTGGTCTATTGGTGCGGTCAATCGTCCTCGACGCTGTCGTCACTCGTGAGCCCGAACATGGGAAGCCTCGTCACGGCCGACCGGCAAGCTTGTGCGGCGTCGCTTGACGGAGGACAGACCTTCGGGCCCTTCGGAGAGCCCTATTGGCATATCGATCCCATTGACTTCGCTACCGCCTATTGCGGAGGGTCGCAGGGCAAACCGTTGGTCGGCCCCAACGGCTGGCTCTACGTGCCGGGTGCGGTGTGCACGAAGAATCCTTCTGGAAGCTTCACGAGCCAGCCCGGTGTCTACGTG
>JBKKBA010000499.1:0-3582 GCA_046714275.1 Actinomycetota bacterium | reverse complement strand
TGGCGATCGAGGATGCGCGCTTCTACCTTCACAACGGCATCGATCGCGCGGGCTTGATGCGCGCCGTCTTCGCCAACGCCAAGGCCGGCCGTGTCCGCGAGGGCGGATCCACGATCACCCAGCAACTGGTGAAGAACGTGTTGGTCGGATCCGAACGCTCCCTGGACCGCAAGCTTCGCGAAGCGCAGTACGCGATCGCGATCGAAAAGGAGATGACCAAGCAGCAGATCCTTGAGCTGTACCTGAACGAGACCTACTTCGGCAACGGCATCTACGGCATCGAAACCGCCGCCGAGTTCTACTTTGGAACCAAGGCCGCAACGCTCAAGACCGAGCAGGCCGCGCTGCTGGCCGGACTGATCGCCGCGCCCACGCGCTTCAACCCGTTCGAGCGGCCCGCATCGGCGCTTGCGCGACGCACCACCGTGCTGCGGCGCATGGCGGCTGAAAACTTCATCACCCAGGCCGACGCCGAACGACTGATGAAAACGCCGCTGGGCGCGAAGAAGAATCCACTGCCCGAGGCGCGGGAACCTTACTTCGTGGACTTCATCAAGCAGCAGATCCTGGACGACCCGCGCTTCGGCGCGACCGCCGCCGAACGAGAGAACGCACTCTTCCAGGGTGGTTTGCGGATCGAGACGACCCTTGACCTGCGCCTGCAAGAGGCCGCTCGCAAGTCCGTAGACTCGGTGCTGAACCTTTCCGGCGATCCGGCCGGCGCGCTGGTTTCCGTTGAATCTTCCACCGGTATCGTGCGAGCCATGGTCGGCGGCAAGAACTTCAACAGCGAGCAGTACAACTTGGCGATCGGCAACAACCGGCAGGCCGGCAGCGTGTTCAAGCCGTTCGTGCTGGCCGCCGCGCTGAACCAAGGAATCTCACCCGGGTTGACCCTGAACACGCCCTCGCCGCTGCGCACCACCGACCAGAACGGTCAGCCGTGGGCGCCGCAGAACTACTCGGGCCGTGGCGAGGGATTGATGAACATGCGCAAGGCGACCGAGCTGTCGGTGAACTCCTACTTCGTGCAGCTCATCAAGCTGGTCGGACCCGACAAGGTTGTCGAGATGGCAGGAAAGCTGGGAATCCGGTCCAAGCTGGAGCCGTACTACTCGCTGGCGCTCGGCACGTTCGGCGTGTCGCCCTACGACATGGCCAGCGCCTACGCCACGCTGGCCAACGGCGGCATCGCGTGCAAGCCGTTCACCATCCGGCGCGTGGTGTCGGCCACCGGCCGCGAGATCATGCGCAACGACCCTTCGTGCACGCGCGTCATCGACGCCACGATCGCGGCGCAGGCCAACAACATCTTGGAAGGCGTCGTGCAGCGCGGAACCGGCAAGCGCAACGGGCAACTGGGTCGCCCGGTCGGCGCGAAGACGGGGACGACCGACAACTACACCGATGCCTGGTTCATCGGCTACACGCCGCAGTTCGCGACGGCGGTGTGGCTGGGGTTCCCAGAGAGCACCAAGCGCGGCTTGTACAACATCCACGGGTTGCCCAAGGTGTTCGGCGGAAGCTTGCCGGCGCAGATCTGGAACAAGTTCATGCGCGTCGCCCACGCGGGACTTCCGTCGCTCGCGTTCGCTCCCCCGCCGGCGGAAGTCAAGGTCGTGGTTCCCCAGGTGATCGGCCTCACCTACGACGAAGCCTCGGCGAAGCTGAAGGCCGCGGGGTTCCAGATCAAGTCCACGATCGTGACGTCGTCGTTTGCACAGGGCCTCATCGTGGATCAGTCGCCGCGCGGTGGAGCCTCTGCGCCCAGGGGCCAGCTGGTGCAACTGTACGTCTCGAACGGTGCCGGCCAAACCGCGGAACCGTCGCCCTATCCCACACAGTCGCAAACCCCTCAGCCGACTCAGACTCCATCTCAGTAAAGCGAGGCTCAATCTGTGTAGCCGGGCGGCGTGAATGGTCGCGGTGGATAGGTGCGGGTTGGAGCTAGGCCACCGAAGCCGCCTTCACCATGGCCGCGGCCATCGGTCTCTCTAGCCGGCTGCCACCTTGCGCACGCGGCCGTTATTGGAGTCCGCGATGAACAGGTTGCCGGACGTGTCTACTGCGACGCCACGTTGGCCGTCGAGCATCGCGTTCGTGGCCAGACCGCCGTCGCCGGAGAAGCCCCGTACGCCATTGCCGTGACGGCACCGCGTTCGCGGTCTGGGCAGGGATGTGCGATCAAGGATTCCTTGAAAACGGTTGACGATGGAAGTCGACCTCGAAACAGGAACGACCATGCTAGGCGTGGATAACGAATTTTTGAGCGTAAAACATGTCGTGGGCCTAAGTGGAAGGTATTCGAACCTTCTTGTGTCCCTGCGCGACTTGGACAGACTTCCTCCCCTTCTCTCCTGAAACAAGCGCGACTTCCGCAGTCGTTCCAGTGGCCTCAGCGATCTTGTAGAGGGCCTCGATCCTCGGCATCTCCTCGCCGCGCTCCCATTTGGATATGCGACTCTGCGAGGTGCCGATCGCCGCCGCGAGCGATTCCTGACTCATTCCAGCCGCCCGTCTCGCGGCAAGAATCTCGCGAGCGATCGTGAACTCGTGGTCGGACTCCTCGAAGCGAGCTCGGAAATCGGCGTCCTTGAAGAGTTCGTCCTTAAACTCGTCGAGTGTTTTCCACTTAGCCATTCCTTTTCTCCCATTCCTGGAGCCGCTTCGTTTCGGTCCATCCCGCGTCAAAAAGTACCGGGAACCGACATGTTTGCTACATCGCGCGCAGAAAAGTACAGGCGCGTTTTGTGGGCCCGGCTGGCCATAATGCTAACCATCTTCCAGTGCGTCGAGATCCTATTGAGATTCGCTGGTCAGACGGCAGAAGTGATCCCGGCCGCTCTCCTCAGAGAACTGCGCTGGCGAGAGAGCGACACGCCGACGAAGACTTCCATCGCGCCGCCCTTGACGGACTAGCTCAAGGACGCGCGGCTCGTGGATGGTCCGACGAAGAGATACTCGAGGCGATTCGTAACTTTCACACTGACCGCCATCGCCCTCCCGGCCAACGAGACTTCCGAAATGCAAACGGTCTCCCCGGCTATGGCACTGTTTGGCGAAGGTACGGCTCTGCCCGGAAAGCTCTCGACCTTGCTCTCGGATCGCGGACGCGCCCGAGTCCCAGACGACAGCGAAAGTACAAATGGCGTTAGCAAGCGCAGGTGGCGCGGGTAGGCGTCACCGCGCGGAAACGTACCCCGCCGGCGCAGATTCCTGCCCCACACACATCGTTGCGGCTTATCAGGACGGCAGGAGGAACACCATCCTCCCCCGGGGTCGCGACCACTCCGAGGCCCTCGGGGAGAGAGTGCCGGCCGTTACTCGTCAGTGAGGACAGTCACCGTCCAACCGGCGCCGTCGCCGAGCTGGGCGTAGTAGTTGTTTCCCCAGCAGCGCATCCCGCCCGAGACGATCGCGCAGGTGTGTGAGGCGGCGGCGGCGATCGCGCTCGCCCCCGAGAGCCCCGCCACCGGCACCGGGGTCGAGCGGTCGGTGGTCGTGCCGTCGCCGAGCTGGCCGTAGAAGTTCCATCCCCAGCAGCGCACTTCGCCGCCCGCCACGATCGCGCAGGTGTGGTAG
>JBKKBA010000498.1:0-6406 GCA_046714275.1 Actinomycetota bacterium | reverse complement strand
GTGCTGGAAGGCCTTCGATTCCTGCGCGGCCGGCCGGTGCTGCAGGGCGGATTGTGGATCGACCTGAGCGCGATGGTGTTCGGGATGCCGAAAGCGCTGTTTCCCGCGATGGCCGTGACGCTTGGCGGTGGACCACGGACGCTCGGCCTTCTGTACGCGGCGCCGTGGGCGGGGGCGTTCGTAGCGACGGCCACCAGCGGATGGACCGGCCGCGTCCGCCGGCAAGGATTGGGTGTTGCCGTCGCGGTTGTCGGCTGGGGGCTTGCGATCACGACCTTCGGCATCGCGCGGACGGCGATGGTGGCGTTCGGCGCGCTTGCGATTGCCGGTTTCGCCGACGGGATCAGCGCGATCTTTCGAACCGCGATCGTCCAGGAGGTCACGCCCGATCATCTGCGGGGCCGCCTGAGCGGGATCGAGATCGCCGTCTATGCCGGCGGCCCGACGATCGGCGATGTCGAGTCGGGAGTCGTTGCGGGCCTGACATCGGTTCGGTTCTCGATCGTGTCGGGCGGGCTGGCATGCCTGGCCGGGGCGGCGGTGGTGGCGGCGCTTCTTCCGGGGTTCATCCGCTACGACCGTACGGCCGGCGCGCCGGCGGGTGGGGATCAAGAAAAACCCCTCGACGCCGGCACTCCCGTCCCGTAGACTCGCGTTCGGTAAGCACCCGCAACCGAAGGGAGGCGCGACATGACCCACACCGTCTTTGTCTGCACGCGCCTTCGAGCGGTCGCGGCGTAGCCGGCGTCTTTCACCGGTATCTGGCGGCCGTCCCTACCCGGGCGGCCGTTGCGCATTTCGGCGCGACTCCTGGACACGGCGCTCTTGCAGCCCATCCGTCTTCGACCCGAGGAGCGAACCAGCCATGCTGGACGAAGCCACGTTCGACTATTTCTATGGCGAAGGACTCATCGCGCGTCCCCTGCGCCCGATCAAGAGCGGGAAGGAAGCGCGCGTCGTGCTGTGCGAGGGTGGATCGGCTTTGGGCCGTCCGCTGGTTGCGATCAAGGAGTACGCGCCGATCGAGCAACGCACGTTTCGGAACGACGCGGCGTATCACGCGGGCATGACCGACGGACTGAAGGCGCGCGACGTGCGCGCGCTTCGGTCGAAGTCACGGCACGGCCGGGAGGTACAGGAAGGCCTGTGGCTGTATCGCGAATGGGAGCATCTGAATGCCATGCACACCGCAGGGTGCGACGTGCCGGAGCCGATCGCGATCGGACCCCGGTCGATCCTGATGGAGTTCATCGGGGACGAAGTCGCGGCCGCACCGCAGTTGCAGCGCGTCCGGCTGGATGCGCGGGATGCCCGGCAGGCGCTGGACGCGATCATGGCCAATGTCGAGCGGATGCTGTCGTGCAACCTGGTGCACGGCGACCTGTCCGCGTTCAACATCCTGTGGTGGAACGAGCGCCCGGTCATCATCGATCTTCCGCAAGGGGTGGACGCGCGCCTGAACCCCAACGCCGATGCGATGCTGACCCGGGACATTGAAAACGTGTGCCGCCACTTCCAGCGGTACGGAGTAAACGCCGACGCCGAAGGGCTGGCCCGCGGCTTGTGGCTCGGCTTCATGTTCGCCGAACTGTGAACTTGGGGTGCTACGTCGTCCCCACTCAAGGTTAAGACCGCCTGGGTACGACGCGCCGCGGTGACGAACTCGACCGCGAGGCCATCAGTTCGTCATATACTCTGGGGGGTAGGGTAGTATTCCTTGTGAGTGTCGGGAGGTGCGATGAAACTGGAGAAGGAAACGACCGATGATGTGCTGGCCCGGCTTCGCCGGGTCGAGGGGCAGGTAGCCGGGGTAATCCGGATGATCGAGGCCGAGCGGGAGTGCCGGGACGTCGTCCGCCAGATTTCGGCGGCATCGAAGGCGCTGGATCAGGCCGGGTTCAAGCTTGTGGCGAGCGGCTTGCGCACTTGTCTGCGCAATGCGAAAGCTGCCAAGCGCGCGGGGTATACCGAACAAGAGATGGAAAAACTTTTCCTCAGCCTAGCGTAAGGAGTCCGCGTGCGAATGTTTCGCCGTACCACGATCCAATCGATCTCTGCTGCCGGCGTCCAAGGCGTCATCGTCGACGGCGCGCTCGTCATCGACGTACGCACGCCAAAGGAATGGCAAGCGGGACATCTCCCGTTCGCGCGACACATCCCGCTCGAAGATTTGAGGACGCGCATCGGCGAACTCGACTCCGGCCGGCTCACGGTGTTCGTGTGCCGGAGCGGCGCTCGCAGCGAGTCGGCGGCCGAGGCGCTTGAGCCACACGGATATGCGGTCGCAAATCTCACCGGAGGGATGACAGCCTGCCGCCGCGCAGGGCTGCCGGTCGTCCGCGAGGACGGATCGCCCGGAGTGGTGATCTAGGTAATCCTCAAGCAGTGCTCGGGAGCCTTGGACGTGCTGGTCAGGGGCGTGAAGGCAAAACCTCAAGAAACAGGGTTGTTTGGGCAGGGACCGGGGTTCCGGTAGTCGAACCTACCCGAAGATGGCCGGCGACGGCCCGGCTGCTAACCCAAGGCGGCGGAGGTGCGGGTGCTATGACACGGCGACGTGATGCGCGGAGGCGGGTCGGAAGCGGGTACGGAGCGGTACTAGCGCTGGCACTGCTTGGGTCCATTCTGACGGTCGCACCACAGGCAACCGCGGGGGTGTGCGACGGATATTCCACCATCGACACCTCGCTGCTTCCCACACAAGACCAGCTCAGGACGTGGATGCAGGAAGAAGAAGACTTCGGGGTCCGCTCGACCGGAAGCCCCAGCCACGAGGCCTATATCGATCTTCTAGCCGGCCAGTTGGCGACCGCGGGAGTGTCGGACGTGCACCGCGAACCGTTCACCGTCGACCGATGGATTCCGGCAAGCTGGTCTCTGGACGTGATCGGAGGCGCAAGCGTTCCCGTCGCCGGACCGGTCCCCTTCTCGGGCGAAACCCCCGCCGCCGGCGTGACGGGGCCGCTCGTTTCCGTGTCCGCCGACCCGGCGCCGGGCTCGCTTACGGGGAAGATCGCAGTCATCGACGTGCCCGTCCCCGACATCACCGCCGCGCAGTTCTACGCGAACGCCGCCTACGTCCATGACCCCAACCTCACGATGACGCCGGCGTATCCCTACAAGCGCACCTGGATCGGACCGCTTCTGACGACGGCGCGCTTAGTTTCGGCTGCCAAGACCGCCGGAGCTGTGGGATTCATCGGCGTGCTGGATCTTCCGGCCGACTTCGCATCCGGTCTGTACGTGCCGTTCTCGGGAGAAGTCCAGGGACTGCCCGGACTCTATCTGGACCGCGACCGGGGACGCGATCTTAGACAGACCATCCGCTCCGGCCCAGCGTCTGCGCGCCTGGTGCTCACGGTGTCGCGCGAGACCGCGACCACGGGCAACCTGGTGGGGACCATCCCCGGCCTGTCCGACGAGACCATCATCCTGCTTTCCCACACCGACGGGACAAGCGCCCTGTGGGACAACGGGCCCGCCGGCATCCTGGCGATCGCCTCGTACTTCGCCGCGATTCCCCTCCAATGCCGGCCTAGGACGATCGAAGTCGTTCTGACCTCTGGACACCTGTATGGAGCCAAGGGCGCGGGTGAGTACATCGCCGCGCATGACGCGAACCGGTTGGAGGACACCGTTGCCGTCTTGACGCTGGAACATTTTGGCGCGACGGAGTGGCTGGAGGGAACCGACGGCCGGCATCATCCAACGGGGCAACCCGAGCCGGCCGGCCTTTACGTCAGCGAGAGCACGGCCCTGCTCCAAGAGGGTATCGCTCTGGCACAGCGCGAGACCTTGGAGCGCACGTTCGTTTCGCACGCGTGGTTCCCGCGTACTGCACCCAAACCGAGTCCGTCCTTCCCCGGAGAAGGCAGCAAGTACCACATGGCGGGCGTCCCGGCGCTGAATTACGTCACGGGTCCCACGTATCTGTTGAGTTCGGTTGCGACCATGGACAAGATCGACTTCGCGCTGGCGTACCGGGTGGTACGCGGCTTCACGCAACTCACTCAGAACGTAGGCACGATCCCCGCCGAGTTGCTTCGTGGAGCTGCGCCCGTTCGCCGCACGTTGCACAAGCTGGGCGCGCAGTAGGTCACCCGTAGAGAAGGAGGAGCTCATGGCACGCAGCAAGCCGTTGTCGGGAACCCTGATCTCCAGGGCACTCGCGGCTGCTGCCGCGGGGACGCCCCTTGTGCCCGAACCCGAGCGCGAGCGCAGCGGTGCCCTGGACCCGCAGTCGATGGCCGAGTTTCTGGCCTATGACATCCCGTTCGAGGTCGATCCGGCCACCGGGTTCGTCTTCCCGCAGGAGGTGGACCGTGGCTAAGGCCGTTCGACGCCGCGACGTCCTTCGCGCCGGGCTGTCCGGCACCGCCGTCTGGCTGGGCGGGTTCCGGCTTCCGGACCTGCTTGCGGCGGTTCCCGACACGGCTTCAGCATCCGCGTTGCCCCAGGCGGCCGCGACACCCTCCAGCCTGGACGATCTGGCCTACCTGACGATCTGGGAGGCTTCGCGGCTGATCCGCACCGGCGAAATTTCGCCGGTGGACTTGGTGGATGCCTGCCTGTCGCGCATCGATCGCTTCGACCCGAAGGTTCAAGCCTGGGTGGCCGTCTACGCGGACCAGGCACGCGCCGCCGCGCGCACCGCTGCCGACGAGATCACCCGCTCGGGACCGCGCTCGCCGCTACACGGTATCCCGCTCGGCCACAAGGACCTCTACGACATCGAAGGCAAAGTGACGGCTGCGGGGTCGAAGGTGCGTTCCGACGCTCCACCGGCCATGCGCGACGCGACGGTCGTAGCCAGATTGCGCGATGCCGGCGCGATCGTCCTGGGAAAGACGACCACGCATGAGTTCGCCTACGGAGTGTGGACACCCCCAACGTCAAATCCGTGGGATGGATCGCGCATCCCAGGCGGGTCCAGTGGCGGCTCGGCGGCCGCGCTGGCGTCGGGGATGTGCCTGGGCGCAAGCGGGTCCGACACCGGCGGCTCGATTCGGATTCCCGCCTCGCTGTGCAATGCAGTCGGCATCAAGCCGACGTTCGGACGCGTCGGCAAGGCCGGGCTTGCGCCCCTGGCCTGGAGCCTTGACCACGCGGGCCCTCTTGCGCGCTCGGTCGAGGATTGCGCGCTCATGCTGAACGAGATCGCCGGACCCGATCCCCGCGACCCGACGACTGCGGCGACGGCACCGCCCGACTTCATCGGAGCGTTGGGCCGGTCTCCTGCCGGAATGAGGGTGGGCGTCCCGACAAGCGTCTTCTTCGACGGCGCCGACCCGGAAGCGAAAGCGCTGGTTCGAGCAGCGGTGCCGGTCCTAGAGTCACTGGGCGTGGTCGTCGTGCCCGTGGAACCCCCGTCCACGCAATACCTGGCGGCAACCGCATACTTGATCATCCAGCTCTCCGAACCGCTTGCCGCTCACGAGCATTACCTGCGGGCAAGGCCGCATGACTATCAGACACAAACCCAGGTGCTCTTCGGCTTGGGCGTGCCGTGGAGCGCACAGCACTACCTGCGCGCGCAGCGCATCAGAACGATCAACATCCGGGAATGGATTGAAATCTTCGGCACCGTCGATGCCGTCCTCAGTCCCACAACCCCGCGCCCGGCACCGGCCAAGGAGGAGGCCGCCGCCACAGGCGTTTTCGACCTGGTGAACTACACGTCCTTGTTCGATTTCAACGGCTGCCCGTCGATCTCGGTGCCGGCCGGGTTCACGACCTCCGGGCTGCCGGTGGGATTGATGCTCTCTGCGCGGCCCTTCGACGAGGTGCGCCTGTTGCAGCTCGCCTACGCGTACCAGGAGGAGACAAGATTCACGCGCCGGCGGCCCGCGCTCACCTGAGCAGCATCGAGCAGGAACTTCATTCTCTCCGTCGAAAGGGTTATTGAATGCGAATCCGTTCGTTCCTAACGCTGATCGTGCTGGCGCTGGGCATTGTGCCCGCTCCCACCGGTGCTCTTGCCACCGACGTTGCGCAAGACCGCAGCGTCGAGCCGGTCGTCTTGACCGGCGCCCAATTCCCAAGCTGGTCCGCCGGCCCTGATCCGACGTTCCGCGAGCCGCAGACGCCGACGAACTACAAAACGGCGGATATCCAGCAGTACCTGCCGGCACCACTCCGCAGTGATTGCTACAAGAAGACCGAGCACCCGAACCCGTACGACTACTCGGACAACGGGGATCACAACTGCTACCAATCGTCGCGGATCCCGGCGAACCCGCTTGAGGGCGCTGCGGTGAATCGACTCTTGGGCTATCGCTGGGACGATGCCGCGCAGAGCTTCGTCCAGATCCCCTTCCAGGTTGATGAAGTCTTCACTCGCTATATCTCGAACAATGTCTCAGGGTTTGCGTACTACTCAGGCGTCGAGGAGGAGACCACGTATGCC
>JBKKBA010000497.1:0-3546 GCA_046714275.1 Actinomycetota bacterium | reverse complement strand
GGGTAAGCGCGCCGGTTCTGCTCGGGTTCGTACCGGTGGTGATCGCGGGCGCGCCGGGCGTTGTGGGTACTTGATCTTCGTACGCGCCGATGTCGCATTTCGGCCCCGCCGGGCGGGGCTTGCCGCGTTGGTCCGTGGAGGGACAGGCAGTGCCCAGGAGCCGGTCGAGCGCCTTGCTCCCAGCGCCGAGCTTCATCGTCTTGGTGCCGTTGCCGTTCACCGCAGGCGCTTGCAGCACCGGATCGCCGAGGAAGAATGCGCCGGAGCAGGTCGCGTCGAAGTCGTGGACGATGTTGCCGCCGCCGTTGCGCAGTGTGTAGCAGGCGTGCGTGTGGGCGTCGAAGATGCTGTTCTTCGTTACGCCGGTGGTCGACCCTTGATGGACGGCATCACCTTCGTTGATGAGAGAGATGTTCCGAGAGAAGGTCGCGTTGGTGATGTTGAGGGAGCCGTAATGGTTGTGGATGGCGCCGCCCCTGTGGTGCGCCTGGTTGTCCCGGAAGGTGGAGTTGGTGATGGACGTGCTGCCGTGGGCAGCGATGGCGCCGCCGTTAACGCGCGATTCGTTGTATACGAAGTAGCTGTTGGTAATCGTGAGTGGCACGTCGCGCCACGACATGATCGCGCCGCCACTGGAGTTCGACGTGTTATAGAAGAAGGTCGAGTTCGAGACGGCGACCTGACCCTCCAGCGCCATGATCGCGCCGCCCCCGTCCTGCGATTCGTTGCCCTTGAACGTCGAGTCGCTGATGAGGGCTCCGCCGTCTCCCTGGAAGATCGCGCCGCCTTCCCTGCCACTGCCCGCCTTGCCGACGGCAGCGTTGTCGTCGAAGATCGAACGCTGGATGATGAGCGAGCTGAAGTTGCGGATGGCTCCGCCGCTGGACGAGCCGGTATGATTCCGCGCGAGGGTCGAGTCGCGTATCGTCATCAGGCGGCCGTTGAGGATCGCGCCGCCATCATTGTCGATGATGCTCGAGCGATCGATCAGTACCGTCCCGCCATTCCCGATGGCGGCGCCGGGGGCGACGTGGTAGGGCGTCGGCCTGGCGTCCCAGTTCGCCAACGTCACGTCGCGGATGGTGAGGCTTCCGGTTTGGCCGTAGACATCGAACAAGCCGACGCCCTTGAGGCCTGGGGATGGCTGGAGTCGGGCGCCGTGGCCCTCGATGACCACCGTGGTGGTGATGACGGGTAGTGCGCGGTCGTCTTCGATCGCCTCGGTGAAGGAATAGGTGCAGCCGGCCTGGAGATGGATGGTGTCGCTGCCGGGAGTAGCGGTCTGGTCGTTGGCCGTGTTGATGAGGGCGCGCAGGTCGAGCTCGTCGGTGTAGCCGCTAGGGTCGCACGCTGCGCCCGTGAGGGTGGCGGCGTTGGCTGCCGCCGCAGGCACGACCGCTGCGGACACCGCGATCGAAAGGACGACAAGAATCCGGATGGCGTTGCGGCGCATCTGTGGTCCGTGACCGATGTTCATGACAACCCCTCCCCGTTGGACTGAGCGATAGAAGTACGCGTCCAGCAGTCGTTCGTAGGTGTTGCGATATCGACAGAACCCGCCTTGTCGCGACCGGTCAGTCTTCAGCCGCCGTTGTCACGTTCGGGGGTCGCGACGTCAGTCGCACGCACAGAGTACGAGTACTCGCCGGCGGGCGCGCAACTGGATTCATCATCAGTGAGACCGTCGCAATGCTTGGCGACGAGAACCACGATCAGCTCGTGGGTGTGGTGGCCACGGCTGAGCGGGACCATACGAGGCATCATGAACGCCGTCGGCAGGTCGGGAAAACGGGGGTTGAGTTGAGCGAGACGCACGTCGGTGCGGACCGCTTCGGCCGGGGAGAAGAGGTAGGTCTTCTCCCGGTTGGTGCCTCCGTCGATCACCATCTTGATCGTGACCTTGGCAAGGAAGTCATCGAGCGGGTCCGCAGCCAGCGGCACGTACCCGGGCGGGTAGATGGCGTCAGCACCCTCGGCGAACACCCACGCTCCAGTCGGCCGCCAGTGTTCACCCGCGCTGAGATCGTTGCAGAATCTGTTCCAGAACTGTTCGGGGACGGCGAAGAGCTCGTTGAAGCTGACCCCGGAAGGATGGACGCAGTCGTTGGCCTGGTGGCCGGGGGGATCGACCCGCTCCGCGGACGCGGGGTTCATAGGAAGGGTCATCAAGGCGGCGATGGCGATGAAGGCCGAGATGAACGCTGTGCGCGGGAGGTTCCTCGTCGCTCGGGCCGTAGTGCACTCGAACCGGGCTGTCCTGTTGAGCTGTGATCGCCTCATGTCAGATCTCCTCGTCGGCGTGATGGGGTCGAGCAGGCGGGTGACCTGCTGATGCGGTGGGTGGGGAAGCCCGGGACCGGGTGTGCTCGAGGGCCGCTCCGCGACAGCGCACAGGCCGGGGCCGGCCGCGGCGATGGGCCACATCCTCACGACGTCACCCCCGTGTAGAAGTACGGATCGAGCACGCGGACCTCGGCGATGCCGTCGATCGGTAGGCCGTTGGCGGTGGCCGCCCGGTGGATCGCTTCCGGGGTGGGTCCGTCGTAGATGCAGTAGGTCTTGGACCTGTCGCTCGTCACGTACGAGGTCAACCAGGTGACCTGCTCTTCGGCGTTGTTCTGCACGACCTCGAGGCAGGTCTTGGCCCCGTCGTCGGTGGTGGGGATCTCCAACCCGTCGACGAAGGTGCGCTCAACGATGTATCGCGGCATGGGTTGCTCCTCCTGGTCCGGCACCCGCGATCCGGGTGCTCGCAGAGAACGGAACCACACGCCGGTCAAGGCCTGGTCCAGTCCCGGTCCAGCCCCGCTCACGCCGCGCCCTGGCTCGCTAGACTGGCGACCGTGCGGGTCAACCTTTTGGGGCCTCTCCAGGTGGACGGTGCGCCGGCGGGTGCGGTGCTCGGTGCGGCGAAAGAGCGCTCGTTGTTGGCCGCGCTGGCGCTGAACCCGGGCGGGGTTGTGCCGGTTGATTCGCTGATCGCCGCGCTGTGGGGCGACCACCCGCCGGCCGCGGGGCGCAAGACCTTGCAGACCTACGTGTGGAACCTACGCCAGTCCCTCGGTGCCGACGTGATCACCACCGAGGCTCCCGGCTACGCGCTGCGCATCGACCCCGGTGACGTAGACGTCGGCGGGTTCCGTGCGCTCGTCCGCGACGGAGAGGCGGCGATGGCCGCCGGCGACCCCGCGAAAGCGAGTGCGGCGCTTGGCCAGGCGGTGGCGCTCTGGCGTGGCGATCCCTTCAGCGGCGTTGCTGCGCACACCGGCCTCGCCGGTGAGGCGATCCGACTGAAGGAGGAGTACCTCTCGGCGCTCGAGACCCGTCTCAGCGCGAACCTCGCCGCGGGTCGTCACACCGAGCTCGTCGGCGAGCTTGAGGCGCTCGTTCGTGACCATCCCTTCCGCGAGCGCCTGTGGGGCTACCTGATGGTGGCGCTGTATCGCTGCGGCCGGCAGACCGACGCCCTCTCCACGTACCAGCGGGCCCGCGACCTCCTTGTCGAAGAACTCGGGCTCGAGCCCGGCGGCGAGCTGCGACGGATCG